>DATGVT010000248.1:0-6105 GCA_035300005.1 Candidatus Acidiferrales bacterium | reverse complement strand
TAGCTGCCCTTCCGCCCCCATCCAGAGCTGCTCGAGCGCGGGGCCGACGGCCGAGCGAGGGCCGGGCCGGGGCTCGAGCAGCGTGCCGTCGAGCAGGGCCACCCGCAGCCCCTGGACCATGTCCTCGACGCTGCCGTAGCGGGTCGACTGCTGGCCCGAGGAGCGGGTCGAGATCAGACCACCCACCGTCGCCATCTCCAGCGAGGTCGGGTAGTGGCCGAGGGTCAGACCGCGCTGGTTCAGATGCGTCTCCAGCGCCAGCCCGCGGACGCCCGCCTGGACCCGGCAGAGGAGGTTCACCTCGTCGACCTCCATGATCCGGTCCAGCCGGCCGAGGTCGATCGCCAGCTCGCCCTGGGCGCCGGCCAGCGCCCCGCAGACGCCGCTGCCGCCGCCGGCTGCCAGCACCCGCAGGCCGCGCTGGGCCGCCCAGGCCAGCACCTTCGCGACCTCCTCGTACGAGCCGGGCTTCACCACCAGCAACGCCGGGTCCCGCAGCCCGGCGCGGCGGCGCATCACGCCCAGCGGCCAGAGGTCGTGGACCGGCCGCGTGGCGACCGCGGCCGCGCCCAGCAGCCCGACCAGCTCCTCCTTCAATCGAATCGCACCAGGCGCCGCGTCTCCTCGACGTCCCGCGCGATCTGCGCGACCAGCGCCTCCAGGCTCGGGAACTTGATGTCGTCGTGCAGGCGGGCTACGAAGCGCAGCTCCACCGGGTGCTGGTAGAGGTCGCCCTCGAAGTCCAGAATGTAGCCCTCGACCTTGAGCTCCTTCCCGTCCAGCGTGGGCCGGTAGCCGACCGAGAGAGCCGCTCGCCGCAGCCCGTCCGGGAGCGCCGCGCGGCCAGCGTAAGCGCCCCGCTTGGGGATCAGCTTGTGGGGCTCGACCGCGATGTTGACCGTGGGAAAGCCGATCGTCTGCCCGATCCGGTCGCCCGGCTGGACGAGACCCGACATCGAGAACTCACGCCCCAGCAGCCGGTTGGCGTCGCCGATCTCGCCCAGCGTGACCAGCCGGCGGACGTCCGAGCTGTGCAGCTCCTCGCCCTGGAGCCGGTAGGGCGGCACCTCCTCCACCCGGTAGCCGTTCTGCTCCAGCCAGGCCCGGCTGCCCTGCCGGCCCCGGCCGAAGGCGAAGTCGAAGCCGACGACCAGCACCCGAGGCTCCATCGCGGCCCGGAGCCGCGCCATGAACTCGTCCGGACCCAGTGCCGCGACCTCGCGGTTGAACTCGACGACGATCGCCTCCTCGACGCCCTGCGCCTCGATCAGAGCCAGCTTCTCCCCCAGCGTGGTGATCGACTGCGGGCAGTTCTCCGGGTCGAGCACGCAGCGCGGATGGGGATCCAGGGTGATCAGCGCGGCGGGCACCCGCTCCCGCGCGGCGGCAGCCCGCAGGCGGCGGAGCACCTCCTGGTGGCCGACGTGGACGCCGTCGAAGCTGCCGATGGTCAGCGCCACCGGGCCCAGGGCCTCAGGGGGAAACCCGAAGTGAACCCTCAGTTCAGAACCTTCTGGGGCACGAAGGTGCGGCGCAGCGGGTCGGCGTGGCCGATGGCGATCAGCCGGCCGCTCTGGTCGTGGGCGCGGAGCGGCCCCGGGCCAGGTTCCGGGAGCACCCGGACGGCCCGCCCCTGGCGGACCATCGCCTCCTGCTCCACCGTCAGCCGCACCCCCTCCATCGCCGGCAGGATGGCCTCCGGCGGCAGCAGCCTCGCCTCCACCGCGGCCGGGTCCGCGAGCTCGTCCAGCGGGGTGGCCCCTTCGATGCGGAGCGGCCCGTAGGCGGTGCGCACCAGCCGGCCCAGGTAGCCGCCCACCCCCAGCTTGCGGCCGAGGTCGCGGGCCAGCGAGCGCAGGTAGGTCCCGCTGCCGCAGACCACCTCGATGCGCGCGACCGCTTGGGCGCCAGGCCTGAATTCGAGCAGCCGGGCCTCGAACACTTCCACCTCGCGGGCCTGCGGTCGCGGTTCCTCCCCCCGGCGGGCGCGGCGAAAGGCCCGCTCGCCGGCCACCTTCACGGCGGAGTAGGCGGGCGGCTCCTGCAGGATGCGGCCGACGAAGCCCGCCAGCGCCTGCGCGACCTCGGCCTCCCCCAGCTGGCTGGGATCGCCGGCCGCCACCGGCTCCGCCTCGGCGTCGTCGGTCTCCGACCGGAACCCCAGGTGCACCTCGGCCACGTAGGTCTTGGGCAGCTGGAGGGCGTAGTCGGCCAGCCGGGTGGCCGACTCGAAGAGGATGGGAAGGACCCCGGTCGCCAGGGGGTCGAGGGTGCCGGCGTGACCCACCCGTCGGGCTCGGGTCAGGTCGCGGAGGCGGCGGACGGCGGCGAAGGAGGTCGCGCCCGGCGGCTTATCGAGGTTGAGGACGCCGGAGCGCATGCCCACCTTCCAGCAAGCCGATCATCTGGCTGGCCGCGGCCAGCACGCCGGCGATGGCTCGGTCCATCGGCTCCTCGATCTCGGCCCCCGCCGCCCGCAGGTGCCCGCCGCCGCCGAACTGGGCGCAGAGGGCGGCGGCGTCCACCGAGCCCCGGCTGCGCACGCTGATCTTGGTCAGCCCAGCCTGGACCTCCTTGAAGAGGATGGCCAGGTCGAGGCCGGCGATGGAGTTCAGCGTGTCGATGATCCCCTCCGACTCCGCCATCACGGCCTGCGCCTCCTTGAGCATGCGGCGGGTCACCTTGGCCCAGGCGATCCGGCCTTCCATGTCCACCTGCATGGAGGCGATCGAGAGGGCCGAAAGCTTGAGCGTGGTCAGCGGCCGCGACTTGTAGACCTTGGTCGCGATGTAGCTGGGGTCGGCGCCCAGCGAGGCCAGCCGGGACGCGTCCTCCAGGACCTTGGCGGTCGTGTTCTCATGCCGGAAGCCGCCTGTGTCCGTCATCAGCGCCGTGTACAGGTTGGTGGCGACGCTGGCGGTGATCGGATAGCCGTAGGCGTCCAGCATCTGCATCACCATCTGACCCACGGCCGACGCCTCGATGTCGATCACGTTGACGTCGCCGAACATGGCGTTGGTCGAGTGGTGGTCGATGTTGACGATGGCGGCCTGCTCGTGGATGTACCTGGCGGCGCTGCCCGAACGCTCCAGGTTGCCGGCGTCGAAAAAGAGCACCAGGTGCGGCCGGGCTCCGGCCGGGGGCCGCTCCAGGATCTGGTCGAAGCCGGGGAGCCAGGCGTAGAGGTCGGGCACCGGCGGCGGGATCACCACGTAGACCTTCTTGCCCAGGCTGCGCACCACCTCGGCGAAGGCCAGGCTGCAGCCGAGAGTGTCGCCGTCGGCGTCCTTGTGGCCCAGGATGAGGATCTCGTCGTTGGCCTCCAGGAGGTCGTGGACCTCCTTGAAGAGGCTCTGAAGGCTGGCCGCGGCTATGAGTCGGGGTCCTTCTCGGACGCGGGTGGCAGTATCTCCCGCAGCAGCTTAGAGATGTGGACGCTGTACTCGATCGAGGGGTCGAGCTCGAAGTGCAGCTCGGGCGAGAACTTCAGGTTCTCCAGGCGGCGGCCGAGCTGGCGCCGGATCAGGCCCTTGGCGCTCTCCAGCCCGGCCAGCGAGCTCTTCTGCGCCGCCTCCTCGCCCAGCACCGAGACCCGCACCCGGGCCAGACGCAGGTCGGCGGACATCCGCACCTCGGTGATGCTGACGAATCCGATGCGGGGGTCCTTCAGGTCGCGGCGGATGATGCTCATGATCTCCTCGCGGACCTGAGCCCCCACCTGGTCGGTCCGGTAGCCCATCTCGACGACCTCCCGTATCAGGAGCTTTCTCAGATTTCCTCGCGCTCGAGCCGGAAGCATTCCAGGACGTCGCCCGGCTGGAAGCCCTCGAACATCTCCAGGCCGATGCCGCACTCCTGGCCGGCGGGCATCTCGCGCACGTCCTCCTTGAAGTGCTTGAGGGAGCTGATCCGCCCCTCCCAGACCTGCTCTTTGCCGCGCATCAGCTTGACCCAGTCGCCGCGGCTCACCTTGCCCTCCAGCACGCGGCTGCCGGCGATCAGGCCCAGGCGCGGGATCTTGATCGGCGTGATCACCTCTGCCCGGCCTTCCCAGACCTGCCGGTAGGTAGGCTCGCGGAGGCCCTTGGCGGCCCGCTCCACGTCCTCGGTCAGCTTGTAGATGACATCGTAGTAGCGGACCTCGACCTTCTCGCGCTCGGCCGCCCTCTCGGCCGCCGGCGTCGGCTTCAGGTTGAAGCAGACGATGATCGCGTTGGAGACGCTGGCCAGCAGGACGTCGGCGTCGGTGACCGCGCCCACCCCCTGGCGCACGACCTTGATCTGGACCAGCGGGTCCTCGATCTTCTGGAGCGTGGCCAGCACTGCTTCCAGCGCGCCCTGGGCGTCGGCCTTGACGACCAGATTGAGCTCCTTGACCTCGCCCTCCTGGGCCCGGCGGGCCAGCTCCTCCAGGGTCAGGCGGGGCGCCCGCTCGCTGGCCGCCTCCAGCGCGCGCTTCTCCTGCAGCTTGGAGAGGGCGATCTGGCGGGCCACCTTCTCGGAGCCGACCACCTGGAAGATGTCGCCGGCGGCCGGCACCTCGCTCATGCCCGAGACCACCACCGGGGTGGCCGGAAGGGCCTCGGAGACGGCCTGGCCCCGGTCGTCGGAGAGCGCCCGCACCCGGCCGTAGATGTGGCCGCACACGAAGTGGTTTCCCACCCTCAGCGTGCCCGCCTGGACGAGCACGGTCGCCACCGCGCCCCGGCCGCGCTCCAGGTGGGCGTCGACGACGGTGCCCAGCGCCAGGCGGTCCGGGTTCGCCTTCAGCTCCAGGATCTCGCTCGAGAGCACGATCGTGGTCAGGAGGTCGTCCAGGCCCTGCCCGGTCTTGGCCGACGCGTGCACGCACTCGTGCTCGCCGCCGTAGTGGCGGGTGACGATCCCGGCCTGGGCCAGCTGCTGGTGGACGCGATCGACGTTGGCGTTCTCCTTGTCAACCTTGTTGATCGCGACCACGATCGGGACCCGCGCCGCGCGGGCGTGCTGGATCGCCTCCACCGTCTGCGGCATCACCCCGTCGTCGGCCGCCACCACCAGCACCGCCACGTCGGTCACCGAGGCGCCGCGGGCGCGCATGGCGGTGAAGGCCTCGTGGCCGGGGGTGTCGATGAACACGACGGTGTGGCCGTCCCGGGTCTGGACCTGGTAGGCGCCGATCCTCTGGGTGATGCCGCCGGCCTCGCCCGCCGCCACCTTGGTCTTGCGGATGGCGTCCAGGATCGAGGTCTTCCCGTGGTCGACGTGGCCGAGGACGGTCACGATGGGCGGCCGCTCGCGCAGCCTGGAGGGGTCCTCGTTGGCGAGCGAGAAGAGCTCCTCGCGGGTGGTGGCCACCACCGCGCCCTCCCCGTCGCCCGACTCCACGGCGACCACGTCCTCGGAGGCGATCGGCTCCACCTGGAAGCCGAACTCGTCGGCCACGATCTCGGCGGTGCCGAAGTCGATGACCTGGTTGATCGTGGCCATGATCTTCGACTGGATCAGCTTCTTGATCACCTCGACCGAGCTGACGCCCAGCCGTTCGGCCAGCTCCTTGACGGTCACGGTCGGCGGCAGCACGATCTTGCGATCGCCGTTGGTCTCCACCCGCGTGGGTGCGGCCTTGGCGCCGAACTGGCTGCGGGCCGCCTCGATCGCCTGCTGGGAGAGGGGCGCGGACGCATTGCGGACCAGCCGTTGCTGCTTGAGCAGGCTGAGCAGCTCGCCCTGGTTGACTCCAAGCTCGCGCGCGAGTTCGTGGACCTTCATGCCCGAACTGATGATTCTACGGGGGCCGGTTCGCCGGCACGCCGAGGTATTCGGAGGCCAGGCCGGCGAGTTCCAGGAACGGGTGGCTGGAGGAGCGGGTGCCCGCAGACGCAAAGCGGCTGTGGGCGGTACGCATCGGAGGATGCGTGACGACGATCGGCCGGGCCCCGTGACGCCGAAATTCGCCGGAAATGGGCTACGAAGGCCCGGCGGGCTCGGTGGACTGGCCCCCGAGGGCCGAAGCCATTTCGGCCCAGAGAGAGGGGTGGACGGGGGCTTTCAAGGCTCGCTCCAGCGCGCGGCGGCGGCGGGCGAGCTCCACGCAGTCGGCGCTGGCGTGCAGGTAGGCGCCGC
>DATGVT010000247.1:0-6378 GCA_035300005.1 Candidatus Acidiferrales bacterium | reverse complement strand
CCGACGTCACCGAGATGCAGGGAGATGGGGGCATGCGCACGCCGGAAGAAGTGGGCCGGGTGCTGCGCGAGGAGTACCTGCCCATGCTCCAGCGCCTCCGCACGATGCCGAAGCCGGTCGTAGGCGCGCTGAACGGGCCGGCGGTGGGCATCGGCGCCAGCTTCGCGCTCGCCTGCGACATCCGTATCGCCGTGCCCGAGGCCTACGTCATGGAGGCGTTCGTCAACATCGGCCTGGGGCCGGACGGCGGCGTGACCTGGATGCTGCCCCGGCTGGTCGGCAGCGGGAAGGCGCTGGAGATGTTCTTCACCGGCCAGCCTCTGCCCGCCGCCGACGCCGAGCGACTGGGCCTGATCAACCGCGTCGTGCCCGCGGAGCAGTTCGAGGAGGCGGTACGCGAGCTGGCCACGCACCTTGCCGCCCAGCCGGCGGGGGCCATGGCAGCCGCCAAGCGAGCGGTCAACTTCGCGCTTAGCTCCAGCTTCGAGGACGCGGCCGAGTACGAGTCCTACCTCCAGGAGGCCCAGGCCGGCAGCCAGGAGTTCGTCGACGGCGTCCGCGCCTTCCTGGAGAAGCGCGGCCGGAAATGACGCGCGACGGCCGCCTGCAGGACGCGGTCATCGTCGCGGCCGTGCGCACTCCCATGGGCCGCTACGGTGGCCAGCTGAAGGACGTGCGGCCCGACGACCTGGCCGCGGCCGCGGTACGCGAAGCCGTGAGCCGCGCCCGGGTCGAGCCGGAGCAGGTGGACGACGTCATCATCGGCTGTGCCAACCAGGCCGGGGAGGACAACCGCAACGTCGCCCGGATGGCCCTGCTGCTGGCGGGCCTCCCGGTCGAGGTGCCGGGCCAGACCGTCAACCGGCTCTGCGGTTCGGGCATGCAGGCCACGGTCACGGCCGCGCGGGAGATCCAGGCCGGCGGGGCCCGCGTCCTGGTGGCGGGCGGCGTCGAGAGCATGACCCGGGCGCCCTGGGTGCTGCCCAAGCCGGATGCCGGCTATCCGCGGGGGCCGCAGACGGTCTTCGACACCGCCCTCGGCTGGCGGCTCGTCAACCCCCGGATGGCGGAGATGTACGGCACCCTCCAGATGGGGGAGACGGCGGAGCGCGTGGCCAGGAAGTACGAGGTCGGCCGCGAGGAGCAGGACGAGTTCGCCCTCGCCAGCCACCAGCGGGCGGTCGCGGCCCAGCAGGCGGGCCGCTTCGCGGCCGAGCTGCTGCCGCTGGCCGTGCCGGCCGGCAAGGGCGAGACCCGCACGCTGACCGCCGACGAAGGGCCGCGTCCAGACTCCACGCTGGAGGCGCTGGCCCGGCTCCGGCCGGCCTTCGCCGAGGACGGCACCGTCACCGCCGGCAACGCCTCGCCCCTGAACGACGGAGCTGCGGCGCTGGTCCTGATGTCGGCCCAGGAGGCAGAGCGGCGAGGCGCCAGGCCGCTGGCCCGCTTCGTCGCCGCGGCCGCGGCCGGAGTGCACCCCGACTACATGGGCATCGGCCCGGTGCCGTCCACGCTGAAGGCGCTCGACCAGGCCGGGCTCGAGCTCAAAGACGTCGAGCTGGTGGAGCTCAACGAGGCCTTCGCCTCGCAGTCGGTCGCCTGCATGCGCCTCTTGGGCCTCGACCACGAGCGGGTGAACGTGAACGGCGGCGCCATCGCCCTCGGCCACCCGCTGGGCTGCAGCGGGGCGCGGCTGATCACGACCCTGGTCCACGAGATGGAGCGGCGGCAGGTCCGCTACGGAGTGGCCACGATGTGCATCGGCGTCGGCCAGGGGATCGCCTCGGTGTGGGAGAGGACGTAGCCCCGGAGCGCGACCCGGCTGCCGTCCGGGCGATGTTCGACCGGATCGCGGGGCGCTATGACCTGCTGAACACCGTTCTCTCCGCCGGCAGCGACGGCGGCTGGCGCCGTCGGGCGGCCCGAGCGACCGGCCTGAAGGCGGGCGGCGCCGCGCTCGACGTGGCCTGCGGCTCGGGCAAGCTGACGGCTGAGCTGGGCCGGCTGGCCGGGGCCAAGGGCCTGGTGGTCGGGCTCGACTTCAGCCCCGAGATGCTCCGGATCGCGCGCCGGGCCAATCTGGAGCTGCGGTTCGTGGAGGGCGACGCGCTGGCGCTGCCCTTTCCGGACGGATCCTTCGACGCGGCCACCATCGCCTTCGGCCTCCGCAACCTCGCCGACCCCGTCCGGGGCCTGAAGGAGATGGTGCGGGTGCTGCGCCCGGGGGGGCGGGCGGTGGTGCTGGAGTTCCTGCGCCCGCCGGCTGGGCTGGTGGGAGGTGCGTATCGGGTCTACCTGCGGCGGGTGCTGCCGGCTGTGGGAGGTGCCGTCTCGGGCCAGCCCGCCGCCTACCGCTACCTCTCCGACACGGTGGACGCCTATCACACGCCGGCGGAGCTGACTCGGATGGCTCAGGAAGCCGGCTGGACGGAGGTCGAGCTCACGCCGCTGGCGTTGGGAACGGTCGGGGTCGTCAGCGGCGGGAGCTAGTTCCCTCCCTTCCCTCCCCGACGGGGAGGGTTACGACTCCCTGTCCACCGCCGAGTAGGCCAGCTCGACCAGGTCCGGCCCGACCCCGTTCAGCTCCATCTCCTCCAGCTCCCGCACAGCCGCCTGGACCAGAGCCCGTGCCTCCTCGCCGACCCGGTCCAGCGCGCCGCTGGCCGCCACCAGCTCCTGCACCCGCTGGATCTCCTCGTCCTCAAGTCGGCCGGCCAGCAGGCGTCGCACCTCGGCGCCCACCGCCCCGTCCGCGCTGGCGTAGATCAGCGGCAGCGACACGACCCGCTCCCGGATGTCCTGGCCGACCGGCTTGCCGGAGTGCCGGCTGAAGTCGACCAGGTCGTCCGCCATCTGGAAGGCGAGGCCCACCATCTCGCCGTACCGGCGGAGACTCTGGACCAGGTGGCCGTCGGCGCCGGCCAGCTGGGCGCCGGCGACGCAGGCCGCGGCGATCAGAGACGCCGTCTTCCCCCGCACCACCCGCATGTAGCTGTCGGGGTCGCCCGGGTAGGAGCCGCGCAGCGCGAGGTCGTCCAGCTGCGACTCACAGATGGCCTCCAACGCGTCGGCCACGGTGGCGGTCACGGCCGGACTCTCGAGCTCGGCGATGATCCGGGTCGCCTTGGCGAAGTAGTAGTCGCCCACGGCCACGGCGCGCTCCGGTCCTTCCAGGGCGGTGACGGTCGGCAGGCCTCGGCGGCGGGGGCTTTCGTCCACGTAGTCGTCGTGGACCAGCGTCGCTGAGTGGAGCAGCTCGATGGCCGCCGCCAGGGTCGCCGAGCGCAGGGCGTCGTGCTGGGGACCCAGCCGGGAGCCGAGCTCGACCAGCTGGGGCCGGAGCCGCTTGCCACCCGCCTCCACCAGCCGCCGCATGGGCGCCTGGACGGTCTCCGGGTCGACCAGCAGCTGCCGGTCCAGCTCCAGCTCGAGCAGGTCGCCACGGGCGGCTGCGCGATCGAAGTCGCCGTCCAGCTGCAACGCGACCTCCCGGCTGCGGGGACCGTCCAGCTCCACCGCGAAGACCGACTGCCAGCGACCCAGAACCAGCCGCCCCCCCTCGACGAGCACCGTCTGCGACGTGTGCAGCAGCACCTGGCGGCAGTGAGCGTGGCCGTTGGCCGGCTCCCCCTCCGGCACGTCCCGGCGCGCGCTGAAGTCGTCGTGCAGGTAGACGCCGTCGCCGGGGGCCAGCCGGTGCAGCATGGCTTCGAAGTCGGCCAGGAGCAGGGGCTCGTTCTCGTTGACCGCCAGCCCCAGGGTCGTGTGCAGGGACTGCAGGTGGAGCCGTCCGCGGCGGAGGCCGGAAGCGTTCACCTCCTTCTGCAGGAGGCTGGTGATATCGACGAATTCAGTCGGCCGCGTGGTCTGCAGCTGCAGGCGGCGCCCGCTCATCGCCTGGCGCCGAGCACAGAAAACAGAAGCTCGCGGATCGAGGTCATCCCGTCCTCGCCGGCCGCCTCCGCCGACACCTTCTCCACCGCGCGGGAGAAGCCGACCTGGAGGCGGCGGTCGCCGGAGTCGGCCAGGATGCGGCTGGCCCGCGCCAGGCAGAGGTCGCCCAGCAGGAGCGATTCCGGCCGCGCGGCCCGGACTCCCAGCCCCTGCAGCCGGACCCCGAACTCGACCAGGGCCGCGGCCAGCGCCAGCTGGGACTCGCCGGCCGAGTCGATGTAGGCGTCGTAGGTCTCTCGCAGGCCCGCCGCCCAGACCCCGTCCAGCCGCGAGAGGTCGCGCTCGAGGACAGCCTCGCTCAAGTGAGTCCGCACTTCATATGGGCTCGATCAGGGTGGCGGCCAGCTGGGGAAACCCGGAGAGCGCGCGCAGGACCGACTCGTCGTCCCGCGTGACCACGTAGTAGAGGCCGAAGCCGAGGACCGTATTGAGCACCAGCGGCACCAGCACCTCGCGCGGCACCGTCAGCCGGACCCGGCCGTCAGCCTCCAGGCGGTCGAGCTGCTCCTGGATTACCTCGCGGTAGCGGGTGAACAGCTCCGGCAGGTAGGCCTGGAGGCGCTCGGTGCGGGGCGCCTGCACCAGGAGGTCGAAGGCCGCCAGCTGGACGTCGCCCAGCTTGCGCAGCGAGCCCCAGATCGACTCCACGCCCACTTCCAGGACCTCCAGCGGGTCTGTGAGCTGGTTCAGGACCTGCCTGAGCTCGTCCACCGAGCGGGCGGTCAGGTAGCGCCAGGCTTCCACCAGGAGCTCGGACTTGGTGGGGAAGTAGTACTGGAGGTTGCCGAGGGCCACGCCGGCCCGAGAGGCGATGGAGCGGACGCTGGTGCCGGCGTACCCATCTTCGAGGAGGGATTCGGCGGCCGCCCGCACGATCTGATCGCGCGGGCCGGCGTGGGTCGCCGCCCCCGTCCCCGCCCCTGTCATACGTATGTACCAGTGTATAGCAGAAACGCGTCGCGAACTGCGCACCGGGTTGATCGCGCGGATGGATTGCCGGGACGCTGGGCGATAATTCCAGCGCCGTGCTGACCATCGAGCGGGCTTTTCCCAGCCGGGTGGCGGGCGTGATCCGGACCGAGAACCCGGAGCTCGCCTTCCAGGCCTGCCTGGCGGCGATCGAGGGCGGCATCGGCACGGTCGAGGTGACGACCAGCGTGCCCTCCCACTTCGAGATCATCCAGGGCCTGCTGGCCAGCACCGGCGGCAGCACGCCGATCGGCCTGGGCACGGTCTGGGACCCGGGCGTGGTCGAGGAGGCCAAGGAAGCCGGCGCCGCCTTCGTCGTCACGCCGGTCCTGCTCCCGGAGGTGGCCGAGGCCGCCCGCAAGCAGGACATCCTCTGCGTCATGGGCGCGCTGACGCCGTCCGAGATCTATTCCGCCCGCCTGACCGGCGCCCAGCTGGTCAAGATCTTCCCGATCGCCGCCATGGGCGGTGTGGACTACCTGCGCTGGCTCTCAGGTCCCATGCAGGGGGTTCCGTTCTGGGTCTCGGGCGGGGTCGAGATCGACCAGGTCGAGGCCTACCTGAAGGCCGGGGTCAAGGCCGTGGGCCTCACGACCGCCCTCTTTCCGCCCGACGCGCTGGAGCGGGGTGACATGGACGCGATCACGGCGCTGGCCAGGAAGGTCGCCGAGAAGGTGGGCGCGGTCCGGGCCTAGCCGACGCTCAGGCGGCTTCGTTCATCCAGGGCGGGAAGCCCCGCAGCTCGCCATCGGGTCCCCAGGCCAACCGCCAACCCTCTTCGTGCACCAGCCGGTGATGCCGGCGGCAGAGCAGCACCAGGTTGTCGAGGCTGGTTTTGCCGCCCTCCAGCCAGTGGACCAGGTGGTGTCCGTCGCACCAGGGCGGCGGCCGGTCGCAGCCGTGGAACTTGCAACCCCCGTCGCGTACATCCAGCGCCCGCTTCATGGGCGGCGGGATGATCCTGGTCAGGCGGCCGACGTCCAGCGGCTCGGAGTCGGCTCCCAGCACCACCCGGCTCAGGCTGCAGTCGCAGGCCAAGCGCCGTGCCATCTCCGCCGAGACCGGGAGCGACCACTCCAGCTCCGCCGCCGGCGCCCCCGGCTGCCGCTGCAGGGTGGCCAGGGGCACGGTCAGGTTGAGGTGCGGCTTCTGGCCGCCAGTGCGCTGGCGGGCCAGCTCCACCAGCGCGTCGGCCCGTCGTTGGGAGGGAAGCATGCGATCGCCAGCATCCACCGGCTGCAGGTAGCTCTCCAGCGCCGCTGCATTCCCCACCCTTCGGGCGGGGGCCCCCAAGCAAGCACGATGGCGCCGCCCTCGGCGTCCAGCCGGCCCTCCAGGTGGAACTCGCCGTTCCAGGTCTGGCTGAATGTGAGCCAGCGCTGGCGGTGGTTCTCGTTCTCTTCTTTGAGGCTGCCGTCCGGGTTCTCGCAGTAGCGCAGGTGGCGGGTGACGTAG
>DATGVT010000246.1:0-5350 GCA_035300005.1 Candidatus Acidiferrales bacterium | reverse complement strand
CAAGAAGACCCCGCAGGGGGTCGAGCTCTTCCACCAGACGCTGGGCTTCCGCCTCTACATGAACACCGCCGAGCGATACCGGCAGCAGTTCGCCGAGAAGGCCGAGATCTTCACGCAGCTGCTGCCTTACGCCATCGTCTTCGGCTGCGTCAGCGGCTGGGCGCAGGCGTTCGCGGGACTGGACACCGGGCCGGCCACCGCGGGCTGGTACGCGGGCGCCGGGCCGCTCCAGGCCGCCGCCCTGTCCAGCACGCTCCAGGGCTTCGACGCGCAGGTCTCGAGCTTCATCGCCTCGACTCCGGGGAGCAGTGGATCGAGCGGGTTCGGAGGCGGGGGTGGTTCGGGCGGTGGCGGTGGGGGAGGGGGCGGCGGCGCCTGGTGAGCTCCGTGACCCAAAGCGGTCACGCAGCGTTGTCTCCGGTGATGCGAGCCTTCCTGGCGGCGCTGGCCTTCCTCGGCCTCGCCTCCTGCTCCGCGCAGGACGTGGTGGACCGGGCGGTCGGCCAGACCAGCGGCACCGGCCTGGTCCACGGCCGCGTGGTCTGGATCGGCGGCTCGCCCGGCCCCAGCGGTGGCCTGGGCGGTGCCCACATCTTCTTCACTCCCGAGAAGGGGGGCCACGCCTTCTCGGCCGTGACCGACTCCGGAGGCTCGTACTCGCTCCGGCTGCCGCCGGGCGCCTACGCGGTCGGATTCTCCGCCTGGCGGCCGCTGCCCCAGGGTGACCGCCGCATCAGGCTGCTGCGCGGCGATGTGCTCGAGCTCGACTTCCGGGTCCCGTCGGCGGTCGTCTTCGGCTGATCCCGGGGCCGGAGTCAGGTAACCTTCCTGGTCGTGGCCTACATCATCGTTCAGCCCTGCATCGGGGTGAAGGACGCCTCCTGCGTGGAGGTCTGTCCCGTCGACTGCATCCACAGCGACGACAAGTCCGACATGTACTTCATCGACCCTGACGAGTGCATCGACTGCGGGGCCTGCGTTGACCCCTGCCCGGTGGACGCCATCTTCCCCGAGGACGAGGTCCCGGAGCAGTGGAAGGAGTTCATCAAGATCAACGCGGACTACTTCAAGAACCGCTGACCTGAAGACGCACACCGTCACCCTGATCCCGGGCGACGGGGTCGGGCCGGAGATCTGCGCCGCCGCCGTCCGCTGCCTGGAGGCGACCGGCGTCAGGTTCAACTGGGACGTCCAGCAGGCGGGCGAGAACGTCATGGCGAAGTACGGCACGCCCCTGCCGGAGGTGGTGCTGGAGTCGATCCGGAGCAACCAGGTCGCCATCAAGGGCCCGATCACGACCCCGGTCGGCACCGGCTTCCGCAGCGTCAACGTGGCGCTCCGGCAGGAGCTCGACCTCTACGCGCTGGTGCGGCCGATCAAGGCCTACCCGGGCGCCCGCAACCTGCGCGAGGACCTGGACCTGATCATCGTGCGCGAGAACACCGAGGACATCTACGCCGGGATCGAGTTCGAGAAGGGCACCGACGACTGCGTACGGCTGCTGGAGGAGATCTCGACCCGGGCCCGCAAGGCGATCCGTCCCGACAGCGGGCTCTCCATCAAGCCGATCTCGGTCAGCGGCTCCGAGCGGATCGTCCGGTTCGCATTCGACTACGCCCGGAAGTACGGCCGGCGGAAGGTCACCGCCGTCCACAAGGCGAACATCATGAAGCACACGGACGGGCTGTTCCTGGCGGTGGCGCGGCAGGTGGCGGAGAAGAACCCCGACATCGCCTTCGAGGACCGCATCGTCGACAACATGTGCATGCAGCTGGTGCTGCGGCCGACCGAGTACGACGTGCTGGTCTGCCCGAACCTCTACGGGGACATCATCTCCGACCTGGGCGCGGGCTTGATCGGCGGGCTGGGACTGGCGCCGGGCGCCAACATCGGCATCAACGCTGCCGTCTTCGAGGCCACCCACGGCAGCGCTCCCAAGTACACCGGACTCAACAAGGTGAACCCGATGGCGGTGATGCTGTCCGGGGTGCTGATGCTGCGCCACCTGGGGGAAGAGACGGCGGCCGGCGCGCTGGAGAACGCGATCGCCGCCGTGATCAAGGAAGGCAAGAGCCTCACCTACGACATGAAGCCCGGCCGTGACGACCCCAGCGCGGTCGGGACCAGCCAGGTCGCCGACGCCGTGGTGGAGAAGCTGCGGGCCGGGGCCTGATAATTTGGCGGCCCGATGCGCCGCCTGGCCTCTTTCGCCACGCTGGCCGCCTGTGCCTCCCTGGTGCTGCTGGTGGGCACGGTGGCCTACATCCAGGGCGTCGTGCCAGCGCCGCTCCCGGCGCCCTCACCGCGGGCCGCCACCACTCCCTACCGCGTGGACCCGCAGGCGCCCTTCTCCGAACGCCGGGGCACCCTGCCCGCGCTCAGCCTGAGCGGCCTCTTCCATCCGAACTACGTGCTCTCCACCGACCCCTATCACATCCGGACGCTGCGGGTGACCGGCGACGTGATCCCGGCCCGCGGGGTCAACTACTTCGCCACCCGCCGCAACGACTTCCTCTGGCCTTTCCGGCCCACCGCGGACTACGTCCGCGACGCCGACATCACCTACATCGACCTGGAGTCGCCGCTCTTCGCGGGCTGCCCGGTGGTGACGGAGGGCTTCACCTTCTGCGGCAACGCCCGCTTCGTGGACGGCCTGACGCTGATGGGCGCCAAGGTCGCCAACCTGGCCAACAACCACCTGACCAACTACGGCGCCCAGGGCACCAACGCGACCGTGCAGCTGCTGGAGTCGCACGGCATCAAGACCTCCGGCCTGGGGCCGGCGGCCATCATCGAGGTGCGCGGGCTGAAGTTCGGCTTCATCGGCTTCAACGGGGTGGGGAGGGCGATCGACCGGCAGGCGCTGAAGGCCAGTGTCGAGGGCCTGCGCGAGCAGGCCGACGTGGTCGTCGTCCAGTTCCACTGGGGCAAGGAGTACGAGCGGCAGCCGATGGCCGACCGCGGTGTGCCCACGCCCGACGATCCGGTCGAGATCGGGCACCTCTCCATCGACTGGGGCGCCGACATCGTGATCGGCAACCACCCGCACTGGTACCAGGGCGTCGAGGTCTACAAGGGCAAGCTGATCACCTACGCTCACGGGAACTTCGTCTTCGACCAGATGTGGTCGGAGGAGACCCGTGAGGGCGTGATCGGGACCTACACCTTCTACGACGACAAGCTGGTCGCCGCCAGCTGGAAGGCGGTGCGCATCTACGACTACGGACAGCCGCAGTTCATGAACGACGCCGACGCGGCTCAGGTCCTGACCACCATGGAGAGGACCAGCAAGGAGCTGGCGGAGCGCCTCGGCGAGACGGGCTCGGGCATCGGCAAGGGATCTTCCTGAGTAGGCCGCCTTCCTCTATGATTCGCTCCGCCTTTTGATCAGGCGCTCGGCAGTCTCACCCCACGTCCAGCCCGCCGGACGCACCTGGAGCCGCCGCCGGCGGCGGCGGGAGATCCTGGTGCTGGCCGCCGCCGTCTGCCTCAGCCTGGTGGTCGCGGCCACCGTGGCCCTGGCCGGACCCCACCAGCCGGCCGCGGCCGCCACCTTCGTCGCCGTACCCGGGCCGGCCGCCTCTCAGCTCAGCTACGGGACCCTCTGGGCCAGGCGGCATCCAGCGCCCGACCTGGCCATCGGCGCGCAGAGCGCGCTGCTGGTGGACCTGGACGGGCGCCAGGTGCTGTTCGAGCGGGACTCGGCCGCCTGGCGGGCACCGGCCAGCCTGACCAAGCTGGTCACCGCCATGGTCGCCCTCGACAACACCAACCTTGACCAGCCGGTGACGGTGGCCAGGGAGGCGGCCCAGATGGAGCCCTCGGTCATGGGCCTCTCCGCGGGCGAGGTGGTCACCGTGCGCATCCTCCTGTACGGCCTCCTGCTGGACAGCGGCAACGACGCCGCCGAGGCGCTGGCGCGCGGCCTGATGCCGCGGGGCCGCTTCATCCAGGAGATGAACCGGAAGGCCAAGCGGCTGGGACTCAGGGACTCCCACTTCTCGAACCCGTCCGGCCTGGACGACGAGGAGCTGCACTCCTCCGCCTACGACCTGGCGATCGTGGCCGGGGTGATCGGGCAGGACTACCCGGAGCTGGCCCAGATCGCGGCCACCCGCGACATCACCATCCCCGCCACCGGCGCCCACAAGGCTTTCACGCCGCACAACCTGAACCGCTTGCTCTGGGCCTATCCGGGCGTGAACGGTTTGAAGCCGGGGTACACCGACGACGCCGGCAGCTGCGTGGTCGCGACCGCGTCTCGGGACGGCCGCCGCCTGGCGGTGGTAGTGCTGCATGCAAGCGGCAGCTCCTACGGCGACGCCTCCCGGCTGCTCGACTACGGCTTCAGCGTCCGCCCGTCCCTGGCCGTCCCGGCCGGCTGGATGTTCGGCCGACCCTAGACAGGCGCGGAGGAGGCAGGCACCCGGCCCCGGCGGGCGGCAAACCGGCGCCGGCCCCCCGCGGGCCCCCTCCCGCAACGCGCCGCCAGGCGTCGATCAAGGGACTCACACGGCCAGGCAAAGCCTGGCCTTACGCTCCACTTCCTAAACGGCGCGGCGCGGGACGAAAGCGCAGCGACCCTAGAATCAGCCGTCGGATGGTCGCCATCACCGGCGTCCGTGCCCTGGAGGTGCTGGACTCCCGCGGCAACCCGACCCTGGCCGTCACCGTGCTGACCGAGCGCGGCCTGGGCCGCGCCATCGTCCCCTCCGGCGCCTCGACCGGCGCCCACGAGGCGGTCGAGCTGCGGGACGGCGAGCCCCGCTACGGGGGCAAGGGCGTGCGGAAGGCGGTGGCCAACGTCGAGGGGGAGATCGCGGAGCGGGTGGTCGGCCTCGACGTGCTCGGCCAGGCCGCCCTCGACGCCGCGCTGATCGAGCTGGACGGCACCCCGAACAAGGCGCGGCTGGGCGCCAACGCGATCCTGGGCGTCTCGCTGGCGGCCGCCCACGCGGCCGCGGGCGCGGTCGGCCTGCCTCTCTACCGCCACCTGGGGGGCGCGCAGGCTCACGTTCTGCCGCTGCCGATGGCCAACATCCTCAACGGCGGCGTCCACGCCGACAACAACGTCGACGTCCAGGAGTTCATGGTCTGCCCGGTCGGCGCCGACGGCTACCAAGCCGGGCTGCGGGCGGTGGCCGAGGTCTACCACGCCCTGCACCAGGTGCTCAAGGCGGAGGGTCGCGCCACCGGAGTCGGCGACGAGGGAGGCTTCGCCCCCCGGCTCGACTCCGACGAGGAGGCGCTGAAGCTGATCTGCCGCGCGATCGCGGACGCCGGCTACCGGCCGGGCGAGGACGTGGTCCTGGCCCTGGACGTGGCCGCCAGCGAGCTCTACCGGGACGGG
>DATGVT010000245.1:0-2733 GCA_035300005.1 Candidatus Acidiferrales bacterium | reverse complement strand
AACCGTCGCTCTCCTCGAGCGGCGTGGCTACGCGCTGAGCGCGGGCCGGCTGGGGACGCTCTGCCTGGGTGGGCCGGTTTCGGGCGAGGACGTGCTGGCGGCGGCCGCCATCCGTCCCGAGCTGCGGCTGGCCGAGGGCCTGGTCCTGACGGTTGCGACGGCGCCGCGAGCACCATGGATCGCCGAGCGGGCGCGCCGCCATCGGCGGGAGGCGCCGGCCTACCTGGACTCCGCCCTCGGATTCGCAAGGCTCCTGGTCGCGCTCTGTCCCTTCGTTCTCGGAATCGCGATCGCCGGCTCGCTGGCCTCCGGCGGATTCGTGGAGACCGACGACGTCGACCTCAACCTGATCGTGGAGGACGGCCACCGCCACCTGGCTTACTGCGCCCTCAACGCGCTCGGCCTCCTGCACGCGCTCCGGCACCGGCGAAAGCCGGTCGACGGCCTCACCCGGCGCCCGCTGGCGCCGCGGCTGCTGACCGCCAACCTGATCCTGGAGCGGCGCCAATGCTTCCCGCTTCCCCGCCAGGACGAGCAGATGGCCTTCGAGCTGCTGGCCTCGCAGCCCTGCTTCGGCACGCCGCTCTGGCGCCGGGTGGTGGGCGCCAACCCGGGCCTCCGGCGGCACTTCCCGCAGCTGGAGGGCTGGGCCGCGGCAGAAGGGTTCCCGGCCCCCAGGCGGGCGCCGGGCTGGCTCTTCCCAGCCATGCTGGACGGTCCCGCCCGCGGCCTGGGGTCCGCCGCCTGGCGCTGGATGCAGTGGACACGGCGGCATGATCCGGAGGCCCTCGAAAGGGTCGCCTACGTGCGGCAGACCATGCGCCCCTACACCCTCTTCGACGCCTGGGCGGGCCAGTGATCCTCGCGGCCGGCATCCTGCTGTCGCTGACCAGCGCGGCGCTCTTCGCCTTCGGATTCAACCTCCTCTACCTGAGCTGGCGCTCGCTGGGGGCGAAGGCGCCCCAGCCCAGCTCCCTGCCCGCCGGGCGGGAGCCGCTCGTGTGCGTTCAGATCCCCATCTACAACGAACGCTACGTCGCCGGGCGGGTCATCGACGCGGCCTGCCGCCTGGAGTGGCCGGGCGACCGCCTCCAGGTGCAGGTGCTAGACGACTCTGACGACGAAACGATCGGCCTGGTCCGCCGGGCCGTCGCCCGCTGGCGGGGGCGCGGCGTCCGGATCGAGCACGTCCGGCGGGGCGAGCGCACCGGCTACAAGGCGGGCGCCCTCGCGCACGGGATGACCCTGACCGAGGCGCCGTTCGTCGCCATCTTCGACGCCGACTTCGTCCCCGCCCCCGACTTCCTGCGCCGCACTCTGGACGCCTTCGACGACCCTCGCGTGGGCTTCGTGCAGGCGCGCTGGGGCCACCTCAATGAGCGCTACTCCCTCTTCACGCGGCTGCAGGCGATCGCGATCGACTTCCACTTCCTGGTCGAGCAGACCATGCGCTCGGCCTCCGGCTACTTCACCAACTTCACCGGGACGGCCGGGGTCTGGCGCCGGGCAGCGATCGCGGACGCGGGCGGCTGGAGCGCCGCCACCCTGACCGAGGACCTCGACCTCAGCTACCGGGCCCAGCTGCGGGGCTGGAGGGCGGCCTACCGCGAGTTGCTGGAGGTGCCGGAGGAGCTGCCTGTGTCCATGGACGCCTACCGGCGGCAGCAGTCGCGCTGGGCGACCGGAAGCTTCCAGTCCGCCTTCCGGCTGCTGATTCCTGTGCTCAGGAGCCGGCTGCCCGTCAGCGTCCGCTGGCAGGCGGCCGTCCACCTGCTTTCCTACGCGGTGGGTCCGCTGATGCTGGTGCAGCTGGCCTGCTACCCGGCGCTACTGTGGGCGGTCGCCCACCATGACCCGGTGGCCGGCCTCGGCACGGTCGGCCTGGTCCTGAACGTGATCAGCCTGTCGCCGACGGCCGGCTTTGTGATCGGCCAGGTGCGGCGGGGGCGGCCCTGGTGGACGGGGCTGGCCGGCCTCGGCTGCCAGCTGGTGGGGGCCGGAATGGCCCTGACGGCGCTCCAGGCGTTGCTTCGAGCGCGGAAGGTCGGGGGCGCCTTCGAGCGCACCCCCAAGTTCCGGATCACGGCTCGGGGCGATCGCTGGCGGGGAAGAGCTTACGTGCCCGCCTGGAACCCGACTCCTTTCGCCGAGCTGGGCCTGGGCCTAGCCGCGGCGGGGGCGATCGTGGCGGCGGTCGTCCTCCACGCCTGGCTGATCGCCATCTATGCCGGCGTCTTCGCCGCCGGCAATCTGGCCGTCGCGCTCTTCAGCTTCGGACAGGCCCTTGACCTGCGGGCGGTCGGCCGCCGGCTTCTCCGCCTGGCTCCCGGCCTGGCGGTGCTCCTGCCGCCGGCGGCACTGCTCCTGGCCACGGCTCAGCTGCCGCTGACCTTCGAGGATTCCTATCAGCACTGGCTGCTGGCGGCCAATCTCGCCGCGACCGGCCACCTGGCGGATCCCCTCTTCGCGATGGAGGACACCTGGCTCCCCGCCTACCACGTGCTGGCCGCCGGCGTGCTGGCCGTGGCCGGCCTCTGGCAGCTGGGGGCGCTGAAGCTGCTGAGTGTGGGGCTGGCCCTGGCCACCCTGGCGGTCACCTACGGCATCGCCGGCTCCGGCCGGCGCGGGCGGCTGGCCGTGGTCCTGCTGGCGCTCAACCCCGCGTTCCTGCTGACAGCGACCTCGGTGGTGGCGGAGCCGCTCCTGGCGGCAGCCGTGCTGGGCGCGACTTCC
>DATGVT010000244.1:0-1718 GCA_035300005.1 Candidatus Acidiferrales bacterium | reverse complement strand
GCCTCCTCAAGAAGAAGGGGCTCGCCACCTCCGTCGGCGACGAAGGCGGGTTCGCGCCCGACCTCAAGTCGAGCGAGGAGGCGCTGGAGACGATCCTCGAGGCCATCAAGGCCACCGGCTACAAGCCCGGCGCCCAGATCTCGCTGGCCCTGGACGTGGCCGCCAGCGAGCTCTACCGGGACGGGCGCTACCGGCTGGGCGGCAGGGAGATGGGGGCGGCGCAGCTGGTTGACCTCTACCGCGGCTGGACCGCGCGCTACCCGATCGTCTCCCTCGAGGATGGGATGGCGGAGGACGACTGGGAAGGCTGGGAGCTGCTGACCCGGCAGCTGGAGGACCACGTGCAGCTGGTCGGCGACGACCTCTTCGTCACCAACGTCGAGCGGCTGCGCAAGGGCATCGAGCTGGACGTCGCCAGCTCGGTGCTGGTGAAGGTCAACCAGATCGGCACCCTCTCGGAGACGCTTAAGGTGGTGGACCTGGCCGCGAGCGCCGGCTACAGCGTGGTCATCTCCCACCGCTCGGGCGAGACCGAGGACACCACCATCGCCGACCTGGCCGTCGCCACCGGAGCGGGGATGATCAAGACAGGGGCCCCGGCCCGTTCGGAGCGGGTGGCCAAGTACAACCGCCTGCTCGCGATCGAGGCGGAGCTCGGCGACAGCGCCCGCTACGCCGGCGGTTCCCGCCTGAAGCGAACGCCGGCCTAGCCGTTGGCCGTCTACACCTACGTTCAGCTCTTCGAGGTCGCTCTCTTCGCCGCCGTCCTGCTCCTCGGGCTGGCCTACCGGGACACCGCCGTGGCCGTGATCGGAGGCGGCCTGCTGGTGGGCAAGGCGCTCCTCACCATCCTGGGCCCCGAGGTTCAGAGCCTGTACCGGCGCTCGCTGATCGGCTATGGCGTGGGCGCCCTGTTCGTGATCGCCGGCCTGGTGCTCCTGCGGTTGGTGGGCAGCTGACGCCCGGCTGAGGAATCCATGGCCCCCGGCCGCCGGTTCCTAAACTTGCAGCGGATGGCGCAGGGCACCGAGGTCTCGAGCATCACGCGGCTGATCGGCAACACGCCGCTGCTGCGCATCCGCCTCTTCGAACGCGAGTTCCCGCGCCTGACCGTCTACGCGAAGGCCGAGTGGTTCAACCCCGGCGGCTCGGTCAAGGACCGGGCGGCGCTGGCCATGCTGGAGGAGGGCGAGCGCAGCGGAGCCCTGAGCAAGGACCGGATCATCATCGACTCCACCTCGGGCAACACCGGCATCGCCTACGCCATGATCGGCGCCGCCAAGGGCTACCGCGTGCAGCTGGTGATGCCAGACAACGTCAGCGAGGAGCGGAAGGCGCTGGTCACGGCCTACGGTGCCGGGATCGTCTTCTCGGACGGGATGGAGGGCTCCGACGGCGCCATCCGGCGCTGTCGGGAGCTCGTCGAGGCCGACCCCGACCGCTACTTCTACCCCGACCAGTACTCCAACCCGGCCAACCCTCGGGCGCACTACAGGGGCACCGCGGTCGAGATCCTGGAGCAGACAGGCGGGCAGCTCACCCACTTCATCGCCGGGCTGGGCACCCCCGGCACCTTCGTCGGCACCACGCGGCGGCTGAAGGAGCACAACCCCGGCATCCGGACCATCGCGGTCCAGCCCGATGACGCCTTCCACGGCCTGGAAGGGCTGAAGCACCTGCCCACGGCGCTGGTGCCCCGGATCTGGGACCCGGCCACC
>DATGVT010000243.1:0-2082 GCA_035300005.1 Candidatus Acidiferrales bacterium | reverse complement strand
CTCGGGTTCTCGGCGGCCAGCGTCACCCAGTCCTCGCCGCGCCCGAAGCGCTCCCAGGTCTGGGGGTCGAGGAGGTCGGAGAAGTCGTCCCGCCGCGCCAGCGCCAGGCGCCGCCAGTGGGCCAGCCAGTCGAAGTCGGTCAGCGGGTCCACGGGCGGCGATTGTATCCAACGGATATCCACAGATTTATCCACAAAATCTGGTGCTTAACGGGCTGGCCGGCCACAGCCCGTTGGGCTAGTGTTGTCCTGTGCAGGCGCCGGAGAGGGTCACCGAGTTCAGCCCGGCCGAGGAAGCCCTCCTCGAACGCTACTTCACCAACCTGGACCGGCCCGTGTTCGCTCTCCGCAACCTGCCGGAGGTGGTGAAGGGCGCCCTCTTCTCGCGCTACTCGCGGACCGAGAAGAGCCTGCGCCGGGTGCTGCTGGAGGAGTTCATCAACGCTCCCGAGGCGGGCTTCGAGGGCCTGACCGGGCGCCTTCACCTGGACGACCTGGTGGCGACCCGGAGGGCTGAGGAGTTCTACGAGCGGGTGCTGGTCGGCTACGGCGACGACTCGGTGGCCGAGCTGGCGGGGGCGCACCTGGCCGTCGAGCGCGTGTCCACGCTGGCCGCCAAGGCGCTCGAGGACGCGCGGATCGGGATCTCGCCGCTGGAGAAGTCGACGCGCTACGTGCGCTTCGACCGGCCGGGTCGCGACGGCCGCTACCTCTACCACCGCTCCCGCGAGCTCGCCCACCCCGAGTACGAGCCGGCCATGGAGCACCTGTTCCGCACCTACTCCGACCTGGTGGAGCCGCTGACGGAGGCGGTCCGGAGCCGCTACCCGCTGGAAGCCGGCGAAACCGAGCGGGCGTGGAAGTCGGCGACCCGGGCCAAGGCGCTCGACCTGCTGCGCGGCCTGCTCCCCGCCTCCACCCTGACCAACCTCGGCCTCTTCGGCAACGGCCGCGCCTTCGAGTACCTGATCACCAAGCTGGCCGCCTCCGACCTGCCCGAGTGCGTGGGCCTCGCGAGCGACCTCCATGACGAGCTCTCCCTGGTCATCCCGTCCTTTGTCAAGCGCGCGCTGGACGAGCGCTATGGAGCCCCGGCCGCCCTCCGCCTGGCGCGCACCCAGCAGGCGCTCCGCCAGCTTGCCTTCCCCGGCTGGTCGGCGGTCAAGCAGCCGGTCCGGCTGGTCGACTACGAGCGGGAGGCGGACGCCGAGCGCAAGGTGGTGGCGGCGGCGCTCTACCCGCACGCGCAGGCGGAGCTGGACGCGGGCGAGCTCTCGGAGGCCGACATTGAACGCGTCCTGGCGGCCTTGCTCGGGGACCGCCAGAACCGCCGCCAGCGGGCGCCGCGGGCGCTCGAGCACGCCGTCTACACGTTCGAGATCGTCGCCAACTTCGCCGCCTACCGCGACCTGCAGCGGCACCGGATGCTGACCCAGGACCGCCAGCTGCTGGGCACCTCGCTCGGCTACGACGTGCCGCCCGAGCTGGCCGGCTTCCGGATGGCGGTGCGATTCCGCTCCGCCCTCGAGCGGGCGCTGCACACGCACCGAACCCTGGCCGCCGACCTGGGCCCGATCCTGGCGCAGTACGCCGTGCCCCTGGCCTTTCGGGTCCGCTGGTACTTCCGGGTCAACCTCCGCGAGCTCTTCCACCTCTGCGAGCTGCGCACGACACCTCAGGGCCACCCCGACTACCGGTGGGTGGCGCAGGAGATGTTCCGCCTGGTGGAGCGGGTGCATCCCCGGCTGGCCGGCTACGCGCGCTTCGTGGACCTGGGTCCCGGCGACGAGCTGGAGCGGCGCCGGTCCGAGCGCCGCCTGGATGAGAAGTTGAGCCGCATGCCCGTCAGGGGCTAGGCTTACCTGGCATGGAGGAGAGGAGGGCGGGCGACAGGCGCCTGGCCGAGCGCCGCGAAGGGGATAGAAGGCTGGGCGAACGCCGGGCCACCTCCCGAACCGCGACCGGCAGGCGCGTCACCGAACGCCGCGTCGTGGCCCGCCGCCAGGCCGAGCGCCGCACAGCCTAGCAGGCTGCTGAAAAAGGGGTGCCCGCCTGGAGGCGGCATCGGCCCTCTGGCGCCCTG
>DATGVT010000242.1:0-12561 GCA_035300005.1 Candidatus Acidiferrales bacterium | reverse complement strand
GCTCGGGAGGCGAGCACTATCTGAAGAACTGGAAATCAAGGATGGAATAGCGCGAGGACTACTTGAGAGACTGGCCGAACAAAACATAATCCGGGTTAGAGAGAACGGAGTAGAATTGACGCTTGCCGGAAAAAAGAAACTGCAGAGTTTTCTTGACAAGTTATCTGTAGAGAAAGTCATAGTTCTAGAGACATCCGACCTCGCACCAGGCCCAAACGCCGCAGTTGCCCATGTTAGAAAGGCATACCGCAGTGGAATGACCGGCGTCCAGCAAAGAGACGAGGCTATCAAAGCTGGGGCAGATGGAGCGATAACAATCATAGTCAAGATGCCCGGGTGGCGCTGAACGGGCTCGAGGTAGCGGCCACGCTGGCCGCCGGGGGCCGGGTTGAGCTGACCCACGTGGAGCAGGCCCTCCAGGAGCGGCACCTCCTCTACGACCGCGCCGGCGACCAGCACTACGACATCGTCTCCGCCCTCATCAAGAGCATCCGGGGCAGCGACCCTGACGCGGCCGTCTACTGGCTGGCCCGGATGCTGGAGGCGGGCGAGGACCCCCTCTTCGTCGCCCGCCGGCTGGTGATCCTGGCCGCCGAGGACGTCGGCCTGGCCGACCCCCAGGCGCTCTCGGTGGCGGTGGCCGCGCAGCAGGCTGCCCATTTCGTGGGCATGCCGGAGGCGGTCCTGCCGCTCAGCGAGGCGGCCCTCTACCTGGCCCTGGCGCCCAAGTCGAACTCGGCCCTTACCAGCTACGGCGCCGCCCGCGAGCTGATCGAGAAGACAGGCAACCTGGCGGTGCCGCTGCACCTGCGCAACGCGCCCACCGGGCTGATGCGGGGGCTGGGCTACGGCCGCGGCTACCAGTACGCGCACGACTTCGAGGGCGGCGTCGCCGACCAGGTGCACCTGCCCGAGCCAATCAAGGGCCGCAAGCTCTACCGGCCGACTCCCCGCGACCGCCGGCCAGGCAAGACCCAAACGTAGAATCGCTGCCCGTGGCCCAGGCGCTCCTGATCTTCAAGCCGGACGCTGCCTACCGCCTGCGCGTGCGCTCGGCGCTCTGGTCCTGGGTGGCGGCGCAGCGGGACTGGAAGCTGGCCTCGCTGCAGTGGTTTCAGCCGCCGGCCGAGCTGATCGAAAGGCACTACGACTTCCTGCGCGAGCGCCCCTTCTTCCCCTGGCTGGTCGACTTCATGACCGCGCTCCCCCTGCTGGTCGGTCGCCTGGAGGCCGAGCCGTCGGCGCTGGAGGCGATGCGCTACGAGCTGGGCGAAACCCGAATCCAGCAGTCGCGCCCGGGCTCGCTGCGTGAGCGCTACGGCATCTACGCCGGCGTCAACTGCCTCCACCTCTCGGACGCCGCCGACACCGGCGACCGCGAGCTTCGGCTCTGGGCCCCCTACCTGAAACTGGACGGGGGCCCGCCGGCGCTCGAGGAGTCCCCCCAGGCGCCCGACCACACCTTCCACCTGCGGTCGTTGGCGGCGCAGGTGGCGTCCGGCATCCACCAGGACGCCGCCGCCCTGGAGATCAGGAGGCTGCTGCGGGAGGAGACGGACCTCGCGGGACGGCAGTTCGAGGCGCTCTGCCGGGTGATCCTGGGCGCCCTGCCGTAGCCACCACCTCGGCCAGGGCCCGGAAGACGGTCACGGTCGTGTTGAAGAGCTCAGCGTTGGGCACCACCACCAGCGCGCCGTCATCACCCTTCAGGTAGGTCACCCGCATCCGTACGTCGGTGACCACGCCTGTCTTGCCGCCGAACTCGATCCGGTCGCCGACCCGGATGTTCCGCTCGAGCAGGAGGTAGTAGCCGGCGACGTAGTTGCGCAGGATGTCCTGAACGCCGAGGCTGGCCACGATGGTGGCGCCGACCACGCCGGCGAGGGCGACGTTCTCGCTGCGCAGCAGGATTCCCAATCCGATCAGGGCCCCGGCCAGGATGAGGGTGAAGTAGACGACCCGCATCGCCAGCAGCACGACGTTGGGCTGCAGGTGGCGCTGTCGGAGCTCGGCACCCACGAATCGGCGCAGCAGGCGCGCGCCGATGTAGAAGCCGATGAAGATGAGGACGGCGACGACGAGCGCCAGGATCTCGCCCCGGACAGCGTCCACCGGCGGCCTCAGCCCTTTTCGGGCTCGGGCTGCTGCTCCTCTGCGGGCTCGGCGCCCTCGGCGGCCGGCTCGCCCTCGGCGGGCACCTCGGCCTCCACCGCAGGAGCCTCCTCCTCGACCTTGAGCTCGCGGCGGTGGGTGATCTTGACCACCAGCTCGTCGGGCTCGACCAGGAGCGTCACGCCCGGGGGCACCTTGAGGTCACGGACCCGCACCTCGTCGTCGATCTGCTCCAGCCCGGAGATGTCGACCACGAAGGGCTCCGGGATGTCGGTCGGGAGGCACTCCACCTCGATCTCGTGAAGGGTGTGCAGGACGTCGGCGTCGCCGAGCTTCACGATCGGCGACTCGCCCGTCAGCTGGACAGGGATCTCGACCCGCAGCTTCTCCTGGAGGCTGACCGCGTAGAAGTCGACGTGGATGGGCCCCTGGCGGCGGGGGTGGGTCTGGATCTCCCTCACCAGCACCTTGGCCGACTGTCCGTCCACCTCCAGGTCGACCAGGTGCGTCCGGCCGGCCCGCGCGAAGACCCGCTGGAACTCCAGCCGGTCCAGCGTCAGAGGCTGGTTGCCGGAATTGTGGCCGTAGACGACAGCGGGCACCTTGCCCTGGGCGCGCAGCCGCCGCGCGCGCTTGCCGACGAGCTCGCGCGGCTGGGCGATCAATTTGAGCTGCTCGGGAGTTGCCATAGATGGGTCAAGTGGCGGGAGAGCGCGGCTATCATAACCCAGCGTACAGCCGCCTCGTTTTCAGGGAGCAGGGGTGAAATCGGGGTCCAGGCGCCGCCTGGTTTTCTTCTGGGTTGCCGCGCTGTTCGGGGTCGCGGCTCCCCTCTACGCCCAGGCCGGTGAGGCGGCGACCGCATCTGAAGAGTACTCGACCGCGCGCGACCAGCTGGACGGCCGGCTCGCCGGCGCCTACACGCTCCAGTACACCAACTCGGAGGCGGCCGACCTGGTGCGCGAAGCGGCGCTGGTGGAGTCGCAGGCGCCGCCCGCCGACCCCTCCGAGCGGACCGTCTTCTACCGCCAGCAGGCGCGGGCGCTGGACGCCCTGCGCGGGCGGCTGATCGGCATCCAGTCGGGCTCGCTCAAGGAGTCCCGCGGCGCTTACGCGGCCGCCCTGCAGGATGTCGCCGAGGCGCTCGCCCAGGACCAGCAGCTGGAGGTGGAGCCGGTGGTGCTGGCGTCCCTGCAGGTCCGGCTGGCCGCGCTGCGGACGGCGAACCCGCTCAGCGTCCCCCAGTACCGGGTGCTGGCGCGCCAGGCGGCCGCGCTGGCCGAGCGGGCGGTCGAGGCCGGCAGCGCGCAGAGGGCAGAGCTGCAGGCTCTGCAAGCCCGGGCCGCCGAACTGCAGGTAGCCAGCGGCGGCAACCTCGAAGCGGTACGCCGGGCGGGAGAAGACGCGCTCGTCGCCGGCCGCAACGACGCCTCGGTGGCGGCGATGCTGGGGATCGGCGCCGTCACCCAGGCTTACCAGGCGCTGGAGCACCGCGCCCGGCTGCTGGGCTCGACCGAGGCCGACGAGATCGCGCTGGGAGCTGCGGCGGCGCTGCGGTACTCGGGCCAGGTGCACGACGCCCTCTTCGCCAACCTGCCCGGCAAGGTGATGATCGTCTCCCTGCAGGCCCAGCAGATGTGGGCCTACGAGAACGGCCAGCTGGCCATCCAGACCTACGTCACCACCGGCATGCCGGCGCTGCCGACGCCGCCCGGCCTGCACCGCATCACGGTCAAGTACTCGCCCTACAAGTTCGTGTCGCCCTGGGGCCCCGGCAGCCCCTACTACTTCGACCCGCTCTGGTCGACCTACGCGATGCTCTACAAGGACGGTGGGTACTTCATGCACGACGCTAGCTGGAGGCACGTGTTCGGCCCCGGCACGCAGGTCCGCGGCAGCCACGGCTGCATCAATCTGCCGCCGTACATCGCGGGCGCAGCGTTCCAGTTCGCCGACATCGGCACCCCGGTGGTGGTGATCCCGGGTGACGGCTCGCCGGTCGGAGCGCAGCTCAGCCAGCGGGACGACTGACCTCCCCCACGTTGGGGGACGCTACCGCTAAGGCGCTCCCCCCGGAAATCGGTTCCGCACCCAGTCCACGATCTTCTGCAGCGGCGTGCCCGGGGTGAAGATCTCGGCCACCCCCGCCTTCTTCAGGCGGGCGATGTCGTCGTCCGGGATGATCCCCCCACCGAAGACCACGATGTCCTCCGCCTGCCGCTTCTTCAGCACCTCGACCACGCGCGGGAAGAGCGTCATGTGAGCGCCCGAGTGCAGTGACAGCCCGATCACCTGCGCGTCCTCCTGAAGGGCCGCGTCCACGACCATCTCCGGCGTCTGACGCAGCCCCGTGTAGATGACCTCGTAGCCGGCGTCCCGGAGAGCGCGCGCCACCACCTTGACCCCGCGGTCGTGGCCGTCCAGCCCCACCTTGGCCAGGACGATCCGAACCGGCCGGGCGGGAGCCTTCACGGGCACCGAACTAAATGACCGCCTTCTCGGTGTAGGTGCCAAACACCTCCACCAGGGCGCCCATGATCTCGCCCTCGGTCGCGTACCCGCGCACGGCGTCCAGGATGTACGGCATCAGGTTGTCCGAGCCGCGGGCGGCCTTCTGCAGCCGCGCCAGAGCGTTCGCGCAGCGGGCGCCGTCTCGCTTGCGGCGAACCTCGACGACGCGCGCCACCTGCTCCGCCTCCAGCTTGGGGTCGATGCGGAGGATCTCGACCGGCTCTTGCTCCTCGACCATGAACTCGTTGACCCCGACCACCAGCCGCTGCCTCTGCTCAAGCTCCTGCTGGTAGCGGAAGGCCGCGTCCGCGATCTCCTTCTGGAAGAAGCCCTCCTCGATGGCCGGGATGACCCCGCCCAGCTCGTCGATGCGCTTGAAGTAGGCCTCAGCCTGGCTCTCTATCTCCCGCGTCAGGGCCTCCACGAAGTACGAGCCGCCCAGGGGGTCCACGGTGTTGACCGCGCCGGTCTCGTAGGCGATCACCTGCTGGGTGCGCAGCGCGACCCGGGCCGCCCGGTCGGTGGGCAGCGCCAGCACCTCGTCCATGGCGTTGGTGTGCAGGGACTGCGTCCCGCCCAGGACCGCCGCCATCGCCTCCAGGGCCGTGCGCGCGATGTTGACCTCGGGCTGCTGGGCGGTCAGTGAGACCCCCGCCGTCTGGGTGTGGAAGCGGAGCTTCCAGGAGCGCTCATCCTGCGCTCCGTAGCGCTCGCGCATGACCCGGGCCCAGATCCGGCGCGCGGCCCTGAACTTGGCGACCTCCTCGAAGAAGTCGATGTGGGAGTCGAAGAAGAAGGACAGCCGGGGCGCGAAGTCGTCGACCTTGAGACCGCGCTCCAGGCAGGCCTCTACGTAGGCCATGCCGTCCGCCAGCGTGAAGGCAAGCTCCTGCGCCGCCGTTGAGCCCGCCTCCCGGATGTGGTAGCCGCTGACCGAGACGGTGTTCCAGCGCGGCACCTCCGAGGTGCAGTACTCGATCGAGTCCACCACCAGGCGCATGGAGGGATGGGGCGGGAAGATGTACTCCTTCTGGGCGATGTACTCCTTCAGGATGTCGTTCTGAAGCGTGCCGCCCACCTGCGCGAAGGACACTCCCTGCTTCTCCGCCACCGCCAGGTACATGCAGAGCAGCACCGCGGCGGGCGAGTTGATGGTCATCGAGGTCGTGATCCGGCCCAGCGGGATGCCCTCCAGCAGCGTCTCCATGTCGGCCAGGGAGTCGATCGCCACCCCGCAGTGCCCGACCTCGCCTCGGCTGGTGGGCGCGTCCGAGTCCTGGCCCATCAGGGTCGGCATGTCGAAGGCCACCGAAAGGCCGGTCTGCCCGTGCTGCAGGAGGTAGTGGTAGCGGCGGTTGGTCTCCCGTGCGCTCGCGTAGCCGGAGAACTGGCGCATGGTCCAGAGCCGGCCCCGGTAGCCGCTGGCGTGGATCCCCCGCGTGTAGGGGAACTGGCCCGGGAGCTCCTCCTCCAGCGCCGCCAGGTCCACGCCGGTGTAGAGCGGCTTGACCGGTACGCCGGAGATGGTGGAGTGCAGGAGCCCGTCCTCGAGCGGCGGGCTTTCGTGCGGATCCTTCTTCGGGGCCTCCCGGTACGCGCGGCCGCGGGCCTTCATCGCAATCCCATTATCTGCGGCTCCGGCGGCGGGCCAGGATCGCCTCGGCGGCCGCGTGCGGCGCCCGGTCGCGAAAAAGAGCCTCCGCGAGCTCGCCGTCCTCCTCCAAGAGCCGGCGAGCCTCGGCTCGCGACCACTCTCCGACCAGATCAGCCGCCTCCTCCTTCAGCCGTCGCTCGCTCTTCAGCCTGCCTTCCCCGCTGGTCTCCAGGTACCGCCGATGGCCGGCGATCGCCTTCTGCAGCTCATCCACCCCTTCCCCCCGGACGGCCACGGTGGCCACGATGGGAGGCTTCCAGGCCGGCCGCGGCCCCAGGCTGAGCATGCTGCGGATCTCCAGCATGGCCCGCTGGCCTCCCTCCAGGTCCGCCTTGTTGACCACGAAGACGTCGGCGATCTCGGTGATGCCGGCCTTGATCATCTGGATGCTGTCACCCAGGCCCGGCGTGAGCACGACCAGGGTGGTGTCGGCCACGGCCGCGACCTCCAGTTCGGACTGGCCGACCCCGACCGTCTCCAGGATCACCCAGTCGAAGCCGCCGGCGCCCAGGAGCCGGATGACCTCCCGGGTCGCCACCGAGAGGCCGCCCATGTGGCCCCGAGCGCCCATGCTCCGGATGTAGACGCCGGGGTCGAGGGCGTGCCGCTGCATGCGGATGCGATCGCCCAGGATGGCACCGCCCGAAAACGGCGAGTTGGGGTCGACCGCGATCACGGCGACCCTCTGGTCCTGGCTCCGGAGGCTGGCCACCAGGGCATCGACCAGGGTGGACTTGCCGGTGCCGGGGGCTCCGGTCACTCCCAGCACGTAGGGCCGGCGGGCGCTGTCGCTGAGCTCGCCCAGCAGCCGGCGGACGGCCGGGTCGCGCCTTTCGACCAGGCTGATGGCCCGCGCCAGCCCGCGCGTGCCGCCGGCCCGGATCTCCGCGGCCAGGTCGCGACCGCTCACGAGCCTGAGGCTAGCTGACCTCAGCCGGAGCCGTGCCAGCGGCCGGCGAAGTCACGCCCGATCAGCACCACCAGGCCGTATGTCTGCTGTCCCCTGGGGGCCGGGGCGCTGGGGTCGGCCAGCTGCACCTGGGCCCCGAAGTAGCCGGCGAGCCATTGGGCCGTCTGCGGGTAGGCGCCGTTGGTGAAGTCGAGCACGTACGTACTGTTCGAGGAGGGATGGGGGGCCGGGTCGGCGACCTGGAAGCCCAGCATGTCGAGGATGTTGGTGTTGCGGTCGTCGACGTCGTTGGCGACCGAGCTGCCATTCACCAGCTGGATCGGCGCCCGCTCGCCCAGGGCCTTCGGATCCACGAAGGCGCCGCTGAAGAAACGGTGCAGCATGCCCCAGCTCTCGTCCTGCGGGCAGAGCCCGGAGATGTTGTTGCGGCGGCAGTACTGCAGGAAGTTGTCGTTGCTGACGCCGGCGTGGACGATCTGCGAGTCGGGCAGGTTCTGGCCCCAGTCGTAGACCGCCTTCATGTCGCTCAGGCTCATGTCGGTCTTGAAGTTCTTCTCCAGGGCGGCCATCAGCTGGGGCGCCTTGGCGAAGCCGTTGACCGTGGTCGCCTTCTTCTTGATGGCGGTCATGATCATCTGCTGGCGCCTCGCCCGGCCGAAGTCGGAGGACTGCTCCGGCTCGTCGGCATGCCGTGAGCGGGCGATCTCCAGCGCCTGCTCGCCGTTCACGTGGTAGTCGCCGGCCGGGAAGCGGATGCCGTAGTTGGGGTTCGGGCAGGGCCAGCCCTCCGGCACCCCGTGATTGAGGTAGCCGTTGCCGTAGTTGGGGTAATGGCAGTCGTGGAGGCTGGTGTCCATATGGATGTCGATCCCGCCCAGCGCGTCGACCATGTCGCGGAAGGCGTGGAAGTCGACCCCGATGTAGCGGTCGAAAGTGAGGCCGGTGACGATGCCAACCGCGTGCTCGGCCGCGTGCCCGCCCCCGTCGCGGCCGGTGTACTGCGGCGCCGGACAGCAGATGATGTCGGGCAGGTAGGCCACCTCGAAGGCGGCGTTGATCTTCTGGACCCAGCGCCCACCACCCACCGAGAGGTCCATGGTCACGATCAGGTCGCGGGGGATGGAGGCCATCAGCACGCGGTGGGTCTGCGGGTCCAGGACCACGGCCATGATGGAGTCGGTGAGGTAGGGGGCGTCGTTCTCGTCCCCGCCATAGCCGACCAGCAGGACCGCCACCCTCTCCCCGTGCTTGAGCTTGTAGGCGATGGTGCCCGGCTGCGGCTCAGCCACCTGCTGGACGATCTGAAGCGGGTTGAGCTCCTGGCCGGTGACCGTGTGGACGAAGCTGTAGACGCGCACGGCGGCCACGCTGGCGAACAGCATCACGGTGACCAGGACGCCGAGTACGACCAGCGCCACCGCCGACCGGCTTAGGCGATAGAAGATCGTGTAGCGGGACCGCCTGGCTCGCGGCCGGGCCCTACGCATGGCGGGGGCACATTCTAGCTGCTGCCCGGAGGAGCCGCGCCCCACGGCGAGGGCGCGGCTCGTCAGACCCTGATCAGCGCGCCTGCGAGGCCGAGGCGGCGAAGATCGCGAAGTACGTGATGGTCACGATCACGTAGACGACGAAGCCGACGATGCCGGTGATGATGCCTACCATCGCCATCCCGGCTCCGCCCAGGGCGCCGCCGCTGGCCAGTATGCGGTTGCGGGAGATGAAGCCGAGGATGGCGGCCACCGGGCCCAGGATGAACCCGCAGCAGAGGATGGAGACGATGCCGAGGACCAGTGACGTGACCGCCATCCCGTCGTTGCGGGGCACGGCGGCCCCGGCGCCTCCGGTGTAGGCCTCGGGCGGGGGCGGGGGCGGCACGCCGCCACCGGAGGGTGGCGGTGGCGGAACGAAGCTTCCGCCTCCGCCGGGCGGCGGTGGGGGCGGCGGCGGGAGCGGTGGCTGCGACATCGCGTTTCCTCCTAGGTGGTGGCCAGCTGGCCAGGAGACGGCTGCGGTCCGGAGCCAAGCTCGTAGCTCCGGAAGATCCATGCCCACATCGCCGTCGCATAGGCGCCCGTGAAGAGAACGCCCACGCAGCAGGCGAAGACGCCCAGCGCTGAGATGAAGCTGGCCACGAACAGCATGAGGCCGGCCAGCAGGGACTGGGTGAAGGTGACCCTCACCTGGCGAACGACGGCCACCACGTTCAACCCGCCGCCGATGCCGCCCCGCTCGGTTTGGAGCAGGATGGCGGGCAGGGCGAGCAGGATGGCCAGCGAGGCGATCAGCTGCCAGCCATACGCGACCAGCTGAAAGAAGAGTCCGACCACCACCAGGGCCGCGTTGTTGCTGTCGGACGAGGCCGCCATCAGTACGCCCCCCAGCCCGGCCAGCACGCCGTAGACGATGAAGAGGGCGAGGTAGTAGACGAGGTAGACGACGAAGAAGTTGACGCCACGCGCGAGGTGGCTGAGGTTGCCTGGTGCCAGCTGCTGGGTGCCGGCGCGGAGGTTGTCCATGGTGTTGAGCATCCAGCCGACGCCATTGATCCAGCCGACGATGGGGATGATGAACAGAAGGCCGATGATCAGGATTTTCGAGAGCCACTCGGGATCTCGAAACGGCCAGCCGAACGCCTCTGTGATCCGGTCCAAGATGCTCCCCCTAGAGTGACGGCGAGAAGCCCCGTAGAACTATAGCTGCGGAACTGCGCTATCGGGATTGAGACCCGATCGCGATGAAGAGCAGGACCAGCCAGAACAACAGCCAGGCCGACCCCAGCGCGAAGATCGCCACCCCCAGCACGGTCGCCGCCTGCGCCACCCCGCGCCCGGCGAGGCGGCCCTGGCTGGCGTCGATGCGGCGGATCGCCGGCCGGCCCAGGAAGTAGGCCACCGCTCCCATCACCAGGGCGAGGACGCCGAAGGTCGGGAAGAGCAGGAGGATGCCGCCCACCGCGACGAGCAGTGCCGTCAGCGCCTCGCGGTCGGTGGGCGAGCGGGTCGAGAAGCCGGGGGGCGGCTGCGCCGGCGGCGGGTACCACGCCGGCCCGGGCGGAGAGGATCCGGGTGCGGGCGCCTCGCTCAGCGCAGGAGGGACCGGGCGATCACAACTTTCTGGATCTGGTTGGTGCCCTCGTAGATCTGCGTGATCTTGGCGTCGCGCATCATGCGCTCGACCGGGTAGTCCTGGATGTACCCGTAGCCGCCCAGCATCTGCACGCAGTCGGTGGTCACCTTCATCGCCATGTCGGAGGCGAAGAGTTTGGCCATCGCCGCCACCCGGGTCAGGTCGGGCGCCTTCTGGTCGACCTTGGTCGCCGCCAGGTACACCAGCTGGCGGGCGGCCGCGATCTGGGTCGCCATGTCCGCGAACATCCACTGGATGCCCTGGAAGGACGCGATCGCCTGCCCGAACTGCTGGCGCTCGCGCGTGTAGGCGAGGGCATAGTCGAAGGCGCCCTGCGCGATGCCCAGGGCCTGGGCGCCGATGCCGGGCCGCGAGCGGTCCAGGACGGCGAGGGCGATCTTGAACCCCTGCCCGTCTCCGCCCAGGCGGTTGCGGGCCGGGACGCGCACCTCCTCGAAGACCAGCTGGGCCGTGGGCGAGCCGCGGATGCCGAGCTTGTGCTCGATCTTGGCCACCTGCCACGGGCTCTGCTCACGCTCCAGCACGAAGGCCCCGATCCCGCGATGGCCGGCCTCGGGGTCCGTCTGCGCAAACACGACCAGCGTCTCCGCGATGCTGCCATGGGTGATGAACTGCTTGGTCCCGCTGATCACGTACTCGTCCCCCAGCCGCCGGGCGCGGGTCTTCATGGCGGCGGCGTCGGAGCCCGAGCCCGGCTCGGAGAGGGCGTAGGCCGCGAGCCGGTTGCCGCTCGCCAGCGGCGGGCAGATCCTCTTCTTCTGCTCCTCGCTGCCGGCGAACAGGACTGCGTAGGCGCCCAGGGCGTGCACGGCCAGGATGAGCGAGGAGCTGGCGCAGGCCCTGGCGATCTCCTCGATCCCCATGCAGATGGTCACGCTGGAGCCCGAGATGCCTCCGTAGGCCTCCGGGAAGGGGATGGCCAGGATCCCGTTCTCGGCGAAGAGGCGCTGGATGTCGGCCGGATATTCCGCCTTCTCGTCGATCTCGGCCGCCCGAGGCGCGACCCTTTCCTGCACCAGCTCGCGGATGGTGTCCCGGATCGCGAGCTGCTCCTCCGAGAACTCGAAGTTCATCGGGGCTGATTATCCGGAGAGCGGGCAGGTTCCAGGCGGGCCACTGGCCGGCTTTACAATACTTTGCTTACCCATGGAAGCCGGGCCACGCTACCTGGAGGGGACTACGGTCGGCAGCGGACGCGACATTATTGGCGTCCGGCGCGACCGGATCGCTGCCATCATCGAGCAAGGCCGCGAGATCATCAACCGCGCCAAAAGCGAGCGGATCCTGCCCGAGACCATCACCGGCGCCACGGCCGCCCTCCTGGTCACCATCGCGGGCTACGGCGAGCCGCTGTCGGAGGGGCAGTGGCGCGAGCTGGCAGGGGTCGTCGGGGGGATCATGCGCGACTCCAACTATGCGGACCTGGCCCGCCTGCGCAGCCTGATCACGCAGGATCAATTCCTGAACGTGGCCCGCAACGCGGGCTACGGCCGCTTCATCCGGCGCCTCGACGATGGGCGCTGGGTCTGCGAGCTGGCCCCTAAACTGGAAGACCTGCCCGACGAATAGCGGGCACAGGGAGGGAGCGGGCGTGCGGAGGCGGCTTCGGCTCGGCGTGGCGCTGGGACTGGTCCTGGCGTCGCTTTCCCTTTACCCCGCCCCGGCGCTCGCCCACCCAGTCACGGATCCCGAGCTGCCCACGCCGCCCCGCGCCAGGCCGGAGCCGATCCCCTTCAACGTCTATGAGGCGACCCTCTACGGCAGCATCAGCCCGGCTCTGGCGGACGTGCCCTTCCGCGTCTACGTACCCAACAGCAACAGCAACACCGTGACCGTCATCGACCCGCGCACGCTGGCCGTGGTCGACCGCTTCCAGGTGGGCCAGATCCCTCACCACGTGACCCCTTCCTGGGACATGGGCACTCTCTACGTCGACAACGAGGGATCGAGCACGCTCACCGTGCTCGACATCCACAGCGGGAAGCCTGCCGCCACCATCCCGGTGCCCTTCCCCTACAACCTGTACTTCACCCCCGACGGAACCAAAGCGATCGTGGTCGTCGAGCGGCTGCGCCGGCTGGACTTCCGCGACCCGCACAACTGGTGGCTGCTGAAGTCGGTCAACATCCCCTGGCCGGGGGCCGACCATCTCGACTTCTCCGCCGACGGCCGCTATCTGCTGATCAGCACCGAGTGGTCGGGGATGGTGGCGAAGGTGGACACGGAG
>DATGVT010000241.1:0-3968 GCA_035300005.1 Candidatus Acidiferrales bacterium | reverse complement strand
GGCGTCTCGCTCGGGGTTTCGGCGGCGGTTGAGCTCCGCGGGGCGGCCCGCTTGCGGGTGCTCGTCCGCCGCCGCGCCGGCTTGCGCGCCGGGCTCTGGCGCGAGAGCTGCTCCACCTTCCGGGCCAGCTCCTCGATCCGGCGCGCCAGCCGATCCACGTCAGCCTGGCTCGCGGCCCGATTCAGTCGCGACTGCACCTGCTTCAGGCTGGCGGTCAAGGTCTTCTGGCCTTCGCGCAGCCCGCTCTGCAGCTGCCGGCGCAGGTCGGGCGGAATCCGCCGCTGCGCCTCCCGTAGGGCACCCCGGCCCGCGGTCACGGCCTGCACGATCAGGCCGCGTCTCGCTGACGGACGCTTTCTCTTCCCCATGCCATGCCCTCCAGTCGTGCTTCGCCAAGCTTAACGCACCGCGTTAGAATCGGGGACGATGACTGCCTCGCGTCACGTAATCAAGAAGTACGCCAACCGCAAGCTGTACGACACCCGGACCAGCCGCTATATCACGCTGAACGGGATCTCGCAGCTGATCCGGCAGGGCCACGACATCCAGGTGGTCGAGCGCGACACCGGCCGCGACCTCACGGCGCTGATCCTCTCCCAGACGGTGGCCAGCGAGGAAAAGCGTGGCCCCGGACGCGCGGCCGCGGGTGCCGCCGCCCAGGTCGGCGAGCGCGCGGGCGCTCTCCTCGAGTACATGCGGCGCACGCTCAACGTCCCCGCCTCCAGGGTCACCAGCGAGGTTGGCCGCCGGCGGGGCGAGCTGGAAGGGATGGTGGACGCCGCCATCGACCGGGCCCTGCGCCGGCTTCGGATCCCGAACCGCCGCGACCTCGACCGGCTGCACCGGCGCCTGGACGAGCTGGCCCGCCGGGTGGAGCGGGCCGGACGGCAGCGCGCGCCCCGGGCGGCCGCAGCTTCCCGGACGGCGGCAGCTTCCCGCGCCCCGGCGCGCAAGCCCGCGGCCCGCAAGCCGGCCCGGCGGGCGCCGGCTACGGGCTCGCGTAGACGAAGGGCCTGAGGCTCAGCACCGGCCGGATCACGAGGTCCGCCTCGACCCGGTAGGAGGCGTCGTGCACCCGCGGGTCGGTCCGCAGCGAGCGAGTCATGCGCTCGGCCGCGCGCTGCAGGCGGTCGGGGTCACCGACGGCCGCGAAGGTCCAGGGCGCGTGCACCGGCGTCCCGTCGATCGTGAGCGTGCCGCCGGGGCCGCGGACGGCGGTGCCCAGGGTCACGCGGCGGTCGTTGACGCTGATCGCCTCCGCCCCCCCGAGGAGCAGGTTGTTGATCGCGTCCTGCAGGTCGAGTGCCCGCAGCGGGGCGTCGACCATCAGCACCACGCCCGGCCCCCGCACCGCGATCAGCCCTTCCACCACCCTCAGGCGCTCCACTTCCTGGGCGAGCTGAGTGGAAGCCGCGGAGGTGGTGCCGCTGCGCAGCGCGTCCCTCCGGGCGGAGAGGGCGGCCGCCTCGGCGGACAGCGACTCGTTGGCCCGGTGCAGGTCGTCGATCTGGAAGGCCAGCGAGGCCTCGTCCTCGCCGGCCAGGCTCCGCTCGACCTCGGCCTGGCTGCGGATCTGGATCACGCCCACGAACGCCAGCACCGCGGCCAGCAGGCCGACCAGCAGCGCCGTCTGCGTCCGTCTACGCCGGCCGGGCAAATGCGACCTCCAGACTGGCGTCGTAGGCGGGCAGCTCCAGGTCCGGGCCGCCGCTCACCGAGACCTGGATCGAGAAGCGGCTCTGGCGGCCGTGCAGGTCGGTCAGGTTGGAGGGGTCGCCGAGCTCTCTTTCCATCTCCGAGCGGTTGCCGACCGCCACCACCCGGAAGGGGGCTCGCAGGGGCGGCCCCTGGTCGATGACCACGGTGGAGCCGGAACCGCTGAAGGCCGAGATCGGGGTCAGGCGCCGCCCGTTGACGGCCACCCCTTCGGCGCCCGCCGCGAAGAGCAGGTTCACGACGTCCTGCAGGTCCTGGGCCGAGATCAGGTAACCCGTCCCCCCGCCCGGGTCAGGGGCGGGGGGGCCGTTCCGCAGCTCGACCACGACCCCAGGCCCGTGCAGGGGGGTCAGCCCGGCGTGCTGGCGGAGCTCGGCCACCTTTTCGTTGAGCTGCCGGGCCTCGGCCGACCGCTGGGCCGCCTGCGCCTCCAATCCCGCGATCTCGTTGCGCAGCGCCGAGATGCGGTCCCGGTAGGCGGCGTTGGTCCTCTCCAGGTCGTGGACGCTGCGGACCAGCGCCTGGTTGCGGGCGACCCGGTTGGAGGGCACCAGCAGCTGGGTCCGGACCTGGCTCGACAGGAGATACCCGAGCGCGAGCGCGGCCAGCGCGACCAGGAGGTAGCCGGCGGGGTGGGGTCGCGTCATTCTGTGGGAGTGATTTTCGGCGAGATGTAACATCGGGTCCCCCCTTGCCCGCACGAGGTGACGCGAAGATGGCGGTGCACGTCCAGACCCCGTCGGCGTTCGAGACCGCGCAGCGAAGATTTGACGCCGCCGCCGATCTGATCGGGCTCGGCGACGACGTCCGGGGCATCCTCCGCCAGGTCAAGCGCGAGCTCACGGTCCACTTCCCGGTGCGGATGGACGACGGCTCGGTGCGCGTCTACACCGGGTACCGCGTGCACCACAACATCAACCGGGGGCCGGCCAAGGGCGGGCTCAGGTACAGCCCCGAACTGACCCTCGACACGGTGAAGGCGTTGGCGATGCTGATGACCTGGAAGTGCAGCGTCGTCGGCCTCCCCTACGGCGGCGCCAAGGGCGGAGTCACCGTCGACCCGACCCGGCTCTCGGCCAACGAGCTGGAGCACCTCACCCGCCGCTACGCGACCGAGATCTCCCTGCTGCTGGGGCCGGAGCGCGACATCCCGGCGCCCGACCTGGGCACCAACGGCCAGATCATGGCCTGGATCATGGACACCATCTCCATGCACTCCGGCCACTCGGTCACCGCCTCGGTGACCGGCAAGCCGGTGGAGGTGGGCGGCTCGGAGGGGCGGATCGAGGGGCCGGGACGGGGCGCCACCTTCCTGACCCTGGAAGCCCTGAAGTACCTCCACGTCGAGGACGACACGCCGACGGTGGCGATCCAGGGCTACGGCCAGGTCGGCCACTCCTGCGCGCGCCGCCTCACGGAGTCCGGTCTGCGCGTGGTCGCGGTCAGCGACTCCCGCGGCGGGATCCACAACCCGAAGGGCCTGGACCTGGCCGCCCTGGACGAGCACCGGCGGGTGCGGGGCGGGGTCTCGGGCTTCAAGAAGGCTGAAGACATCAGCAATGCCGACCTGCTGGAGCTGCCGGTGACGGTGCTGCTGCCGGCCGCCGTCGAGAACCAGATCACCGAGCTGAACGCGGACCGCATCCGCGCCCGCCTGATCACGGAGGGGGCGAACGCAGCCGTCGCCCCCGAGGCGGACGCCATCCTCGGAGAGCGGGGCAAGTTCGTGATCCCCGACATCCTGGCCAACGCGGGCGGCGTGATCGTCTCCTACTTCGAGTGGGTGCAGGACCTGCAGGCCTTCTTCTGGGAGGAGGAAGAGATCAACACGAAGCTGCACCACGTGATCACGCGGGCCTTCTACGAGGTGCTCCACACCAGCGTCAACCGGCGAGTGGACCTGCGGCTGGCCGCCTACGCGCAGGCGGTGCAGCGGGTGGCGAACGCGACCATCGTCAGAGGGATCTACCCTTAGCTCCTCTCCCCGGCGGGGAGGACAGTAGGAGGGGCGTGGACGCCCAGAGCGCGAAGGGTGGGACAGGCCAGCCGCTTCTGGCCCGCCTGGAGGGCCAGACCTTCGACTGGATCGCGGCCTCCCCCTAGCCCAGCGGGCTAACCTCTACGTCGAGGTGAGAGTCCTTCCACCCCATGAAATCTGGCGATTTCGCGGGGACCCCGGAGTGCCTGAGTGAGAGTCCTCGTGACCGGGGTCTCCCAGCACCTGGCCGGCGAGCTGGCCAGGCGCCTCCAGG
>DATGVT010000240.1:0-2302 GCA_035300005.1 Candidatus Acidiferrales bacterium | reverse complement strand
CGCCTTGGCGTGGCGGTGGTGGTGCACGTCGGAGTCGTCCAGGAGCACCTGCCGGCGCCCGCGCAGCCGGCCCGTGGGATCGGCCTCGCACTTGCAGAACACGTTCACGACGTGGTCCCCCAGGTCCGAGGCCCGGGGCCGCTCCGGCAGCTCCAGGCCGGCGTTGCCGATCGCCCGGTAGACGGAGTCGATGTCGAGCGCGTCCTGCATCACCGAGTGGCCGATCCGAAACCGGCCGCCCGGACCGTCGTTGCCCAGCAGCACCACCTGCGCGCGGTCGAGCTCCACCCCGCTGGAGCAGGAGGCGACCGAGCTGTAGAGCTCGAGGTCGCGGCCGATCACGGCGTCGGCGACCTTCTTGCGCGGGACCTCGCCGAGCGCCACCGCGACGCCGAGCGCGGTGGTGCCGTTGGAGAGGTCCATGGATCCGTGCGGGTCGGGCAGCGCCGGCTCGCGGCCGCGAGCGTGGGCGTCGCGAATCGTCTCCATGGTCAGGAGCGGGGTCTTCGTCTGCACCCAGTGCACGTCTTCGACCCTCTTCACGCCGGCGTCGTCCATCGCCTTGCGCACCGCCACCGAGACCTTGTCCACCATCGCGGTGCGGCCGATGTCCTCGGGCAGGATCGGCTCCGAGATCGCCACCCCGACCGCAAGGCCGCGGCCGCGGCCGTCGGTGCGACAGAAGATGGTCGCGTGCGGGCAGAGGACGCCGTCGGTTCCGCCCGACCAGACCATGGGGATCGCCCGCACCTCCTCCTCGTCGCGGCGGCCATGACGGAGAAGCACGTCACGGTAGGCTCGGTCGGCCAGGATCCGGGTGAAGTCGTTGACGCCGCCGTTGCCTTCGGTCTTGCCGATCACCGCCACCACCCGGTCGGGGTCGAGGGCCTCCTGCTTGACCAGGAACTCGAACTCGGAGGCGTCGGCTGGGCCAGAGGCGAACTCGACCTTGAAGACCTCAACCGACATGGGCGTGATGGTAATGCCGGTGAGCGTCCCGGAAGGGCTCCAGCGGCGCCCGCACCAGGCCCGCCCCGACCTGGCCGACGCCGGCCTGGCGGTGCGCGATCCCGGTGTTGATCCAGGGCTGGATGCCGGTCTCCACCACTCGGCGCACATCGATGCCGGTCGGGCTGCCGCGGAAGTCGAGCGCGGGGATCTGGTGGTTGGGGTTCTCCTCCAGCGTGATCTCGTACATCTCCAGGGTGGCGTTGCGGGCCGTCTCCCAGGTGCCGCCGACGACCCGGGTGATGGCGGGGGCGGCGGCCATCGCGAAGCCGCCCAGGCCGTAGGTCTCGGTGATGGCGGAGTCGCCGATGTCCGGGTTGGCGTCGGCCTGCGTATACGAGCCCAGGAAGAGCCCGACCGGCACCGCGGCCGGGGCCGTAAACCAGCGGCCGGGGTCGCCGCTGACGCGAATGCCGAACTCGGTGCCGTTGCGCGCCATGGTCACCACCAGCGTGCTGCGGGGGACGCCGGCCGCCGCCTCGCAGGCGGCCTTGGCGGCGGCCATGACCAGGTTCAGGTAGAAGTAGTCGTTGCCGTCGATGAAGCGAAGGGACTCGCTCCCCAGTCCGCGCAGGGCGAGCTCGCGGAAGAGCAGCGAGGTGGCGGCGCGGTGGCGGTTGTGCAGTTCGTCACCCATCTGGACCGCCTTCTGGTTGATGGTGCCGAGGTCGATCGGACCCTGGTCCAGGGCTCGCTTCAGGTCGGGCGCGAGCACCCCGGCCATCCAGCGCAGCCGGTCCAGCACCTGGTCGTCGTTGGCCCCGTAACGCAGCACGCGGCCCAGGCCCTCGTTCAGGTTGGAGTAGGCTCGCCGGCCGCTGGCCTGGTCCTCCACCACGACCACCGGCATCGAAGGCGAGATGACGCCCGCCATCGGACCGACGGCGTCGTGGTGGTGGCAGGGGTCGAGGTCGGCGGACTCCCGGCTCTCCAGCCGCAGCGCGCCCTCCAGGGCGCCGCGCATAGGGCCGGAAGCGGCCTCCCAGCGGAGCGGCGGACCGCTGTGCAGGAGCAGGTCCGCGCGCATCCCGGGCATGGTGTTCAGGGCCGTCCCCATCCCGACCCACCTGGGCCTGGCGGCCAGCAGGCGGGAGACGGCCTCCTGGTTGGCCCGATCCACCTCCGGGTCGGGATCCAGGCGCTCCAGCGGTGGGCGCCAGTCGACCGCCTGCTTCTCTGCCTCCAGGGTGTCGTGGAGAAGCCGGGCGCCGGCGGTCACGGCCCGGATCGGGCCGATCACCGAGCCCGGCCGATCGGCGGCTTAGCCGACGCCATGGCCTTCGCCTGCCGGAAG
>DATGVT010000239.1:0-3706 GCA_035300005.1 Candidatus Acidiferrales bacterium | reverse complement strand
GTAGCGCTGAGGATCGACAGGCTGCCCACAGTGGGCGCAGCGCGCCGCCAGCAGGTCGAGCTGGTGGAAACCCGCCTCCGAGTCGCGGCGCTCGCCCGGCACCCACTCGAGGGGCCGGCTGAAGCCCGGCCCGGCGAAGGCGAAGGTGTGGTACTCGCCGTTCTCGCCACAGGGGTCGACCGGGAGCCGCTTGATGTCGCTCACGAAGCCAGGGTCGGTGACCCGGCCCAGCCAGCTCGGGTCCAGGTGCCTGGCCTCCACGCAGGTGACCACGGCGCGGCCCCCGCCGGCCACGTATTCCTCCAGCAGGCTGGCCGGGCTCTCGCCCCAGATCGGTTCCAGGTGCCCGAGGCCGGCCGCTCGGACGCGCTGTTCGTACCACGCCCTCACGTCGGCCAGGTGGATGTCGCCGAAGACGACGCCGGCCAGGCCATGCTCGGCCAGCCGGGAAAGCTCGCCGGTCAGGACCGCCTCGAAACCCTCCCAGGCCACGGCCAGCTGCCGCAGCGGCAGGCCGAGCGCCTCGGCCTGGGCCGCCACCAGCTCGGCGCGGGTGGCATGGAAGCGGACCCGGCGGCTCTGGGGGTCGATGAAGTTGAGCAGCAGCGAGACCTCCAGGCCGGAAGCCCGCGCCCGGCTCAGCGCCAGGGCGCTGTCTTTGCCGCCCGACCACATCAGCGCGTAGGCAGCCATGGCTGAAGCCTAAGCCGCTATCACTTCGAAGGTGAACCTGGCTCGCAGCCGGTTGAGGGCGGCCAGGACGGGGCGGCCCAGGGCGACCACCATCAGCGCGCTGCCGACTGCCCGGAAGCTGTCGTAGGCGAGAGAGGTCGCCAGGTAGTAGCGGCCGAAGTGGGCCAGCGCGGTCAGCGGCGGCATCCCCGGCCGCCAGCCCAGCTCCGGCGAGCCCTGGAAACCGGCCGCCCAGCCGGGCACGTCCATCAGCGCGCCGAACGCGAATCCGGTGACGAAGCCGACCGCCGCCAGCCGGGCGACGTCCCAGCGCGTGGGCAGCGGCCGGCCCGGCCCGCACAACCCCGCCGCCGCCCCCACCCAGCCCGCGGCAAAGACCTGGAAGGGCACCCACGGCCCCATCCCCCCGCCCACCAGCGCGGAGGTCAGCAGCGAGAAGGCGCCGACCAGGAACCCGAAGGAGGGGCCGAATGCGAAGCCGGCGCAGAGGATGAGGAAGAAGACGGGGTTGAAGCCGGCGATCCCGGTGATGAAGGCCAGGCGGACCGCGCTGTCGAGGGCCGCCAGCGCGGCCAGCAGCGCCAGCCGCCGGTTGTCCAGCTGGCGGGCGCCCAGCTCCATCAAGAGCAGGGCGCCGGCGGCGCCCACCGTGACCGCCAGCGCCGGCACCGCCGGCGGCGGTCCCAGGCCCAGGAACGGCCAGGCGAAGAGCACGGCTCCGGGCAGCGACAGCAGCGCGAGGCGGGTCCTCACAGCCGGGCCAGCACCCCGTCCACCGTCACCGGCCCGCCCGGGTACAGGCGGCCGATCTGGGTCGCGTAGAGAGAGCCGTCCGAAAGCGCGCGCTCGGGCGGCCCCAGCTCGCGCACGCCTCCTCCCCCCACCTCCACCACCCGATCGCCGACTGCCGCCGCCAGCTCGCTGTCGTGGGTGGCGAGGACGACCGCGGTCCCGCCGGCCTTCAGGCCGGCGACCAGGCCCGCCAGCGCCCGCCGGGCGCCGCCGTCCATGCCTCGGGTGGGCTCGTCCAGAAGGGCCAGCGCCGGCCGCCCGGCCAGCACCGCGGCCAGGGCAGCCCGCTGCCGCTCGCCGGTGGAGAGGTCGCGCGGGTAGCGGCCGGCGACCGCCTGCAGTCCCAACGAGGCCAGCACCCGGTCCGCGGACTCCCGCTCCCCCGCCCGCCGGAGGGTCAGCTCCACCTCCTCGCGGACGCTGGGCAGGTGCAGGAGGGCGGTGGGGTCCTGCGGCAGGTAGGCGCGGCGGCCAGGCCGCTGCTGGACTCGCCCCGCGGCCGCCTTGAGGACGCCGGCCAGCAGCCTGAGCAGCGTGGTCTTGCCGCCCCCGTTGGGGCCGACCAGGACCACGCATTCGCCCGCCGCGCCGGCCAGCTCGACCGCCTCCAGCAGCGGTTGCGGGCCGGGAGCGACGGCCACGCCGCGGAGCGACCAGGCGATTTCCCCTCCCCGTACGCGGGGAGGGTAGGGAGGGGACGAGGGCGGCCGCAGCTCGGGCCGCCGAGCCCGCGCCTCCTCGACCGTGAGCGGCAGCGGCTGCCAGCCCAGCCGCCGGCCCAGCTCGACCACCGCCGGCGGATGCGGCAGCCGCCCCGGCTCCACCGCTCGCACCCTGCCGGCGTCCGCCAGGAGCAGACGGCCGGCGGCCGGCAGCAGGCGGTCCAGCCGGTGCTCGGAGACGATCACGGCGTGGCCCTCTCCCGCCAGCCGGAGGCAGGCCTCCAGGATCGCCTCGGCGCCCTCGCGGTCCAGCTGGGAGGTCGGCTCGTCCAGCGCCAGCAGCGGCGGGCGCAGCGCCAGCGCCGACGCCAGCGCCACCCGCTGCCGCTCACCGCCGGAAAGGGTGGCCACGGCCCGGCCGCGCAGGTGTCCGGCTCCGGCGGCCGCCAGCGCCTCCTCGACGCGACGCGTCATCTCCGGAGCCGGCAGCCCCAGGTTTTCCAGCCCGAACGCGACCTCGCGCTCGACCAGCCCGTACACGAACTGGGCCTCCGGGTCCTGGAAGACGAAGCCGACCTGGCGCGCCAGCTCGCGGGTGGGTGTCTGGGCGACGGCCAGCCCAGCCACGCGCGCCGAACCCCAGAGCCGCCCGCCGTGGAAGTGCGGCACCAGCCCGTTGAACACCCGGAGCAGGGTCGACTTGCCGGCGCCGGAGGGCCCGGCGAGCACGGTCAGGCCCGGTTCCAGCACGAGGTCGACCCCGTCCAGCGCGGGCTCCGGCGCGCCCGGGTAGCTGTAGCCGAGGCGGCTCAGGCTGGCGACGGCCACAGCGCGGGGACCAGGAGGAGCAGGCCGGCGGCGAGCCCGAAGGGGTCGAGCGCCGGCAGCTCCAGGGAGGGGTACGGGTACCACGGCTGCAGCAGGCCGGCGAGGCTGCCGGCCAGGAAGAGGCCCGCCGCCGCCGCCGCGGTGGCCACGGTGCCCACGTCCGCGGCCGGCCAGGGACGGGCGCCGAAGTGGGTCCGGCGCCCGCTGCCGAAGGCGCGCGCCTCCATCGCCTCGGCCAGCTGCAGCGAGCCCTCCACCGCGGTCAGCAGCACCGGCACCATCACCTCCGCCCAGGATCCCGGACCCCGCCGGCGCCAGCCCCGCAGCGCCTGCGCTTCGGCGACCGCCTGGTAGCTGCGCGAGAGGCCGGGCAGCAGGTTGAGCGCGGCCCCCAGAGCGGCGCCGGTGCGCTCCAGGCCCCTGGGCAGCGCGTCCACGACCTCGTGGGGTTCCAGCACCAGGGAGAAAGGCGCCACCGCCAGGACGGCGGCCGCCAGCGCCAGCCCGGCGTTGAGGCCGAATCCGAGCGCCTCCAGCGTCAGCCGTCCCCCCAGGCCCGGCAGCCAGTCCGGCAGCCGTATCAGGACGTGGTCGCCGAGATGGGCGAGCAGCAGGTTGAGGGCGGCGGCGAAGACCCCTGCCACAAGCACCGCCGCCAGCAGCGGCCGGAGGGGCTGGCCGGGTCGGCGCCGCCGGACCAGCAGCGCCAGCCCCGCGATCAATACCAGCCC
>DATGVT010000238.1:0-9657 GCA_035300005.1 Candidatus Acidiferrales bacterium | reverse complement strand
TCGCCGCGCGCCGCGCCGAGCTTGACGCGGCGCGGATGGCCGATATCGCGGAGACCGAGGCCATCGACGTCACCTTCCCAGCGCCGCCGCTTCGCCGGGGCCACGCCCATGTGCTGAGCCAGGTCCGGCGGGAGCTGGAGGTCATCTTCGAGCGGATCGGCTACTCGGTCGAAGAGGGCCCCGAGATCGAGTCCGACTGGTACAACTTCGAAGCCCTCAACCTGCCCGTCGGGCACGCGTCGAGGGACGTGCAGGAGACGTTCTTCCTCGACCAGAAGGAGGAAATCGTGCTGCGGACGCACACGTCTCCGGTCCAGATCCGCGCCATGGAGCGGCTGGGCGCGCCGCCGATCTACGTCATCGCCCCCGGGCGCGTCTACCGGCGCGACAACCTGGATGCCACTCACCTGCCCTACTTCATGCAGCTGGAGGGGCTGGCGGTGGACGAAGGTCTCACGGTCGGCGACCTGAAGGGCACCCTCCTCTACATGGTCCAGTCGCTCTTCGGCCCGCAGCGCCAGGTCAGGATGCGGCCGCACCACTTCGGCTACACGGAGCCCAGCTTCGAGTTCGACACCCTGTGTGGGCGCTGCCTCGGCAAGGGCTGCCGGAGCTGCGACGGCCAGGGCTGGCTGGAGACGGGCGGCTGCGGCATGGTGCATCCCCAGGTGCTTCGCAACGGCGGCATCGACCCCGAGCGCTATTCCGGCTACGCATGGGGATTCGGAATCGAGAGGATGGCGCTGCTCAAGTACGACGTGGAAGACCTCCGGCTCTTCTACGAGAACGACGCCCGCTTCAACCGCCAGTTCTGATCGTGGTGCACTGAGGCACTGAGGTGACGCCACCAGCCGTGTCGACGGATCTGGTCCGCCCATGCTCGCCGAGGCCGTTGTTGCGGCGCCCGGCGCCGTGTCGTCACGCATCATCCGATGCGCTCCTCCTAGCGCCACCCGCGCCTAGGCCTCGGCGGCCTGGCCATCCCAGCTCTCGCCGCCAGGCTAGTGTCGTCACCTGATGCGGATCAGCTATGAATGGCTGGGCGACTACCTCGACCTCGGCGGCCTGACCCCGCAGCAGGCCGCCGACCTGCTGACCATGTCGGGGACCAAGATCGAGTCGGTCGAAGTGGTCGACCTCTCGGCGATCTTGATCGGCCGCGTCCTCGAGCAGAAAAGCCACCCTCGCTCGAGCAAGCCGCTCTGGATCCATCAGGTTGACGTGGGCGGCGGGCGCGTCCTGCAGATCATCGCCGGCGCCGCCAATGCGGTCGCCGGCAGCCTGGTGCCGGTCGCCCTGCCGGGCACCGTGGTCCCCAGCGGGACGCGGGTCCGCGACGGCAGGATCGCCGGCGAGGCGGCCCAGGGCATGCTCTGCTCCGCCGACGAGCTGAAGCTGGGCCACGAGACGGAGCCGCGGATCTACCTGCTGGACGGCGGAGCGCCGGGGGAGTCCCTGGCCAGGTACATCGCCGTGGACGCGATCCTGGACGCGGAGATCACCCCCAACCGGCCCGACTGCCTCGGTCACCTGGGGGTGGCCCGAGAGCTCGCCGCCGCCGCCGGCCGCGAGTTCAAGGCCGACTTCATGCCCCCCTACATCGAAGGCCTCCCACCCCCGGCCGCGGAGCTGGTCGAGGTCGCCATCGAGGCCCCAGATCTGTGCAGCCGCTTCGTCGCCGTGCCCATCACCGGAGTCCGCATCGGGTCCAGTCCGGACTGGGTCCAGCGGCGCCTGCGCGCGGCCGGCGTCCGCCCGATCAGCAACGTGGTCGACGCCACCGCCTACGTCATGCTGGAGCACGCCAAGCCGACCCATGTGTTCGACGCGGCCAAGCTGTCCGGCAGGCAGCTGCACGTTCGCCAGGCGCGAGCGGGCGAGTCGCTGCTCTGCCTCGACGGCCAGCTGCGGACGCTGGAGCCGGGGATGCTGGTGGTCGCCGACGCCAGGGGCCCGGTCGCGATCGGGGGCATCATCGGCGGGCAGGAATCGGGAGTCTCGGACCAGACCACAGACGTCGTGATCGAGTCGGCCGGGTGGGACGGGATCAACATCCGGGCCACGTCGCGAGCACTTGGACTGCGCACCGAGGCCTCCATCCGCCACGAGAAGGGCCTGGCGCCTGAGCTCGCCATGGCGGCGGCCAGGCGAGCCGCCGCCCTGGTCAGGGAGTGGGCGGGAGGCCAGGTCCACGCGGACTGGGTCGACGTCTATCCCCGGCCGCAGCAGCCGGCGCGGATCCACCTCGACCCTCGCAAGATCGACGAGCTGCTGGGCGTGCACGTGCCGCTCGAGGAGTCGGAGGCGATCCTGCGCCGGCTCGGATTCCACGTCCGGGCCGGCGGGGGAGGCGCCTGGGACATCCTGCCGCCCGTCTTCCGGCTCGACGTCCGGCTGGCCGAGGACATCGTCGAGGAGGTGGGCCGGATCTACGGCGTCGAACGCATCCCGGCGACGCTGCCCGGCCGGCGGCAGTCCACCTGGAAGCCGGCGCGGGCTGAGGACCCGGCCTGGCGAATTCGGGAAGTGCTGATCGGCGCGGGCTTCGAGGAGGCCGTCACGCCCGCGTTGGTCTCGGGGCGGCTGCTCCAGCGCCTCGGGCTGGCCGAGGGCGCGCGAGCAATCGTCAACCCGATGAGCGACGAGCTCGACACCATGCGGACCTCGCTGCTGCCGTCGCTGCTGTCGGCGGTCGTGTTCAACCAGAACCGGGCCCACGAACGCGTCGACTTCTTCGAGCTGGCGCGCATCTACCACGGCAGTGGACCAGACGGTCTGGCCGAGGAGCCGACCCACCTCACCGCCGTGGCCCCGACTGCGAGCAGCCAGGAAGCGGGTCGGGACGGCTTTCTCCGCCTCAAGGCGCTGATCGATCGCCTCGCAGCCGACCTGGCGGCGGGTCCAGCCGCCTACCGGCCGGCGCGGGCGAGCCTCTTCCATCCTGGCCGCACCGCGGCCGTCTCCATCGGCGGAAAGGAGATCGGCTGGGTCGGCGAGCTGCGTCCGCAGACGCTGGCCGTGTTCGATCTCGACGGCCGGGTGGCGGCCTTCGACCTGGACGCGGACGCGCTCGTCGCAGCCACAGGCGAGCGCAAGGCGGCGCCGCTGCCTCGTTTTCCGGCCGTGACGCGGGACCTGGCCGTGGTTGTCCCGGAGGAGCTGCCGGCGGCCGACCTGCTGACGGCGATCCGGGAGAGCGGCGGCGAGCTGCTGGAGAGCGTGACCGCCTTCGACGAGTACCGCGGCAGCCAGGTCGACGCGGCGTTCAAGAGCGTCGCCTTCGCCTTGACTTTCCGCAGCCCCTCGCGCACCCTGACGGACGCCGAAGTGGATTCGAGCCTGGCCCAGATCCGGGCGGCGCTGGCCGCCCGACAGCGCGCGCGCTTCCGAGCATGACCTGGCTGGACGGCGCCTTCTTGCTGTCGCTGGTCGGCTACGGGGTCATCGGCTTCTTCAGCGGGTTGATCCAGCGAGCGATCGGCTTCGTGGCGCTGTACGTCGCCTTCTTCTCCGCCACTAACATGGGCGTGCAGACGGGCGGCATCTTCCAGCAGCAGTTTCCCAGCCTGCCCACCGTCGACGGCCGCGTCTACGGCTTCTTCGGGATCCTCTTCTTCATCCTGATCGTGGTCGAGGGGATGGCCATCGCGGTCCACGACCAGATTCAGATCAGCTACGTCGTTCTTAACCGCGCCAGCGGCGCGGCCCTGGGCGTGATCACGGCGCTGATCCTGGCCGTGCTGGGGACCACGATGGTGCAGGCGACCGCCTCCACGGCCACCGGCACCCAGGCGGACCCGCTCCAGATCAGCATCCGCGACACGGTCTCGGGCTCGCACCTGGCGGTGCCGGTGGCCAACCTGCTCAGCGGCCCGATGAAGCGCATCTTCGGGCCCGTCCTGCCGGCCGAGCCGCCCACCTATTTCAGCGGCGGCTAGGGGCGACACCGTGTCGCTCCGCGACCGCCTCAAGCAGGCGGTAGAGATCCACGTCCGCGATCACCTCCTGCGACGCTTGGAGCGCGGCGAGAAGCTGCGGGTCAAGCTCGGGCTGGACCCGACCGCGCCCGACATCCACGTCGGCCACCTGGTCGTGCTCGACGTCCTGCGCGCGTTCCAGGACGAGGGCCACACGGTGGTCGTCATCATCGGCGACTACACGGCGCTGATCGGCGACCCCAGCGGCCGCTCCGAGACGCGGCCGCTGCTGACGCGGGAGCAGGTGGACGCCAACGCGCAGACGTACTTCAAGCAGCTCTACCTGGTGCTCGACCGCGAGCGGACGGAGGTGCATGGCAACTCGGAATGGCTGGCCGAGATGGGGGCCGCGGACGTGCTGCGGCTGCTGGGCAGGGCCACGCTCCAGCAGGTCCTCCAGCGCGAGGACTTCGCGCATCGGCTGAAGGAGGGCAGCCCGATCGGCGCCCACGAGCTGCTCTACCCCTTCAACCAGGCCTACGACTCGGTGGCCGTCCGCGCCGACGTCGAGATCGGGGGCACCGACCAGCTCTTCAACCTGCTCTTCGGCCGCGAGATCCAGAAGGCCTACGGGCAGGAGCCGCAGGACATAGCGGTCTTTCCTCTGCTGGAGGGCACCGACGGGGTGCAGAAGATGTCCAAGTCGCTGGGCAACTACATCGGCATCGCCGAGCCGCCGGAGGAGATCTACGGCAAGACGATGTCCCTGCCGGACACCCTGACCGAGCGCTACCTGCGGCTGGTCTCCGGCCTGCCTGAGAAGGAGGTCGAGGCGGTGCTGATGCTGCCGCCGCGGGAGGCCAAAGCCGCCCTGGCCCGACAGCTGGTGCGCCGGCTGCACGGCGAGGAGGCCGCGAAGCGCGCGGAAGAGGACTTCGACCGCAGGTTCCGGAGACGTGAGCTTCCGGAGGTGCTCGAGGAGCACCTGATCGCTGGGCCGACTGACATCATCAGTCTGCTGGTAGCCACTGGAGTCGCCAAGAGCCGCAACGATGGGCGGCGGTTGGTGGAACAAGGCGGTGTCCGCGTCAACGGTGCGAAAGTAGGATTCAGTCCGGCGCCGCTGGCTGGAGACGTGATCTCTGCCCGACGTCGGAACATTCGACTGAAGTGAGTAGAATCCCCGAAAGCATGTTCGGAGCCAGGGCATGAGCGGACACTCCAAGTGGGCGGGCATCAAGCACAAGAAGGCGGTCGTGGACGCCAAGCGCGGCCAGGCCTTCACGCGCGCCAGCCGGGAGATCCAGATCGCGGCCAAGGAGGGCGGCCCCAACCCCGAAGGCAACTTCCGCCTGCGCCTCGCGATCCAGAAGGCGCGCGAGATCAACATGCCCACCGAGCGGATCGAGAGCGCGATCAAGCGCGGCACCGGGCAGCTGGCGGGGGCGAGGCTGGAGGAGGTCCGCTACGAGGGCTACGGCCCGGCCGGGGTCGCCATCATGGCCGACGCCGTCACCGACAACCGCAACCGCACCTCGGCCTCGGTCAAACACATCTTCTCCAAGTACGGGGGGCGGCCCGGGGAATCCAACTCGGTGGCCTGGATGTTCGAGCGCAAGGGTGTCATTGCGGCCGACGCCCTCGGCCGCGACCCGGACGAGGTGGGGCTGGCCGCGATCGAGGCCGGCGCCGACGACATCTCGGTCGAGGGCGGCTCGCTCGAGATCACCACCTCGCCGGCCAACTTCGAGAAGGTGCGTGAGGCGCTCAACCGCGAGAAGGTGCGGATCGAGAACGCCGAGATCACGATGCAGCCGCGGACGACCGTCACCGTGGACGAGGACAAGGCCGCGGCGGTTCTGCGCCTCCTGGAGGCGCTGGAGGAGGACGACGACGTCCAGCAGGTCTACGCCAACTTCGACATTCCAGCCGACGTCCTTGAACGAGTCTCAGCCCAGGTTTAGCCTGCTGGCGGCATGGCGACGGCCCGCAGGCTAGCCGGCCCGATCCTCGGCATCGACCCCGGGTTGGCGGCGACCGGCTACGCCTTCCTGCGCGAGGACCTCAGCGTCGCCGCCTGCGGCTGCATCCGGACCGCGCCCGGCCCCGACGGGGCGCGGCTGCTGGAGATCGTCCGCCGGCTGGGCGAGGTCATGGAGGTGCAGCCGGCGGCCGAGGCCGCGCTGGAGGAGCTCTTCATGGGGCGCAACCGCAGCAGCGCCCTGGGCGTCGCGCAGGCCCGCGGCGCGCTGCTCGCCTTCCTGGAAGAGCGCGGCCTCCGCGTCTTCGAGTACAAGCCCAGCCTCGTCAAGCAGCTGCTGACCGGCTACGGCATGGCTGACAAGGCGCAGCTGGGGCGCATGCTCTCGCTCCAGGTCCGCGGATCTCTCGACGGGCTCGACGAGCACGCCGCCGACGCCATCGCGGTGGCGCTCTGCCACGTTCGCAGCCGGCCGATCACGGCCGGGACCCGGTGATCGCCCACCTGCGCGGGCGGGTGCTGCGGTCGACCGCGGAGACGGTCGTCCTCGACGTCGGCGGGGTCGGCTACGAGCTGACCCTGACGGCCGCCTCCCGGGAGCGGGTGTCGGCGCCCGGGGGCGAGGTCGAGCTCTGGGTCCACACGCACGTACGCGAGGACCAGATCGCGCTCTTCGGCTTCGCCTCGGCCGAAGAGCTGGAGATGTTCAGGCTGCTGATCCAGGTCGACGGCGTGGGTCCCAAGGTCGGGCAGGCCATCCTCAGCTCTGCCCACCTGGACCTGCTCAAGCGCGCCATCCTGTCCGAGGACGTGGGCCCCATCCGGCGCGCCTCCGGGGTCGGGCTGCGCACCGCGCAGAAGGTGATCATCGACCTGAAGCCGAAGCTGGAGGCGGACGCCACGCTGGCCCCCCTGCCGCGGGTGACGGCGGCGGCCGACGGCGACCTGGCGCGCCGCGTCGAGCAGACGCTGCGAGGCCTCGGGTTCTCGGCCACGGAGGCGAGGGCGGGCGTGGATTCGGTCGAGTGGGCGGCCGGCCCCAACGCCGAGGAGGCGCTGGCCCAGGCCCTGAAGGCACTGGCCAGGAGATGACCCGCCCGCGCAGCGACGACAGAGAGGAAGAAAGGCTGGTCGGCGGCGAGGCTGTGATCGAGGACGAGCAGCTGGACACCAGCCTGCGGCCGCGCAGCCTGGACGAGTACGTCGGCCAGGAGCCCGTCCGCGAGCAGCTGGGCATCCAGCTGGAGGCCGCCCGCCGGCGCGGCGACCCCCTGGAGCACGTGCTCCTGGCCGGGCCGCCCGGCCTCGGCAAGACCACGCTGGCCTACATCGTCGCCAACGAGCTCGGGGTCGCGGTCCGGACCAGCTCGGGTCCCGCCATCGACCACGCCGGCGCCCTGGGGTCGATCCTCATGCAGCTGGCCGAACGCGACGTGTTCTTCATCGACGAGATCCACCGTCTGAGCCACGTCGTCGAGGAGGCGCTCTACCCGGCGATGGAGGAGTACACGTTCGACACCGTCCTGGGGAAGGGGGTGGGGGCGAGCGCCGTCCGCCTGCCCCTGCAGCGCTTCACCTGCGTCGGGGCCACCACCCGTCAGGGACTGCTCAGCGCGCCCCTGCGCGACCGCTTCGGGGCCGTCTACCGCCTCGACTTCTACACGCGGCCGGAGCTGGAGCGGATCGTGCGCCGCTCGGCACGGATCCTGGCCGTGGAGGTGGAGGAGGAGGCGATCGGCGAGATCGCACGGCGGTCACGCGGCACCCCCCGCATCGCCAACCGGCTTCTGCGCCGGGTCCGCGACTATGCCGAGGTGAGGGCGGACGGGCGGGCCAGCCTGGAGGTGACCCGCCAGGCGCTGGCCATGCTGGACGTCGACGGCGAGGGCCTGGACCCGCTCGACCGGCGGATCCTGGAGACGATCATCACCCGCTTCGGCGGGGGGCCGGTGGGGCTGGACACCATCGCCACCTCGCTCTCGGAGGAGCCGGAGACGATCGAGGACGTATACGAGCCCTTCCTGATGCAGCAGGGCTTCATCCAGCGCACCAGTCGCGGCCGGATGGCGACCGAGCTCGCCTACCGGCACCTGGGGCTGAACCCGCCCGAGGGCGGGATGCAGCAGCGACTGATCTGACGTCTAATCTGAGGGCATGGCCGACGCCGGTCGCTTCGTCGTCATCCTGGGTGTGGTGCTGCTGCTGATCGGCGGGGGCATGATGCTCTTCGGGCGCTTCACGCTGCCGGGCGACTTCGTGATCCGGCGGGGGAACTTCACCTTCTACGCCCCGCTGGCCACCAGCCTGATCATCTCCATCGTGCTGACCGTGCTGCTGAATCTCCTGATCCGCTCTCGGTAGACTCACTCGCCGAATGCAACTAGTCCTCAGCTGGCCGGTCCGCATCATCGTGATCGGCCTTCTCCTCTTTTCCGTCCTGGTCGACGGCGCCGGCTACGTGTACCGCATCGTCAACCACTATCCGCTGACGGGGCAGGTGCCCGGCCTGCCGCCGCGCTACGGTGACTGGCAGCTCTACGTCCACCGCGGGCTCGACCTGCAGGGCGGCACCATCCTCGAATACCGGCTGACCGGGCTGCCCCCCGGCCGCAGCGCCTCCGACGTCCAGCGCCAGACGGTCGACGTCATCAACAAGCGCGTCAACCAGCTGGGCGTCAGCGAGCCCGACATCCGGACCGAGGGCTCCGACCGCATCGTCGTCGGGCTGGCCGGAATCAGCAGCGCCCGCGCCCAGGAGGTGATCGGCCGCACAGCCCGCCTCGAGTACACCAAATGGGTCCAGGCCGACAAGGCTCCCGCCGGGCGCGAGACCTCGGCCGGCTGGAAGCCGCAGTTCACGGGACTCACCGGCGACATGATCACCAACGCGAACGCGGCCCTGGACCAGAACGGGCAGTGGGCGGTCAACGTCCAGTTCAACTCGACCGGCTCCGACCTCTTCGGCAAGCTGACCACCGACAACGTCAACGCGTGCCCTCAGACCGACTGCCCGCAGCGGCACCTCGGCATCTGGCTCGACCTCACCCAGGACGACATCGACCGCTGGGAGGACCCCGCCCGGGTGGCCCAGGTGACGAAGTCGCCGGACCAGGGCGGCAAGCTGCTGACCAACCCCTACACGATCCAGCCCATCCTGGGCGGCCAGGCCCAGATCACCGGCGGCTTCGACGCCCAGACGGCCAAGGACCTGGCCACCGAGATCAACTCCGGCGCGCTCCCGGTGACCCTCACCATCCTCCAGTCGACCGACGTCGGCGCCACCCTGGGCGCGGACTCCGTCAAGAAGAGCCTGGGCGCCGGCCTGCTGGGACTGGTGATCGTGATCATCTTCATGGTCGCCTACTACCGGGCGCCTGGCCTCCTGGCCAGCGTGGCCCTGCTCTTCTACGCGGGCCTGGTGCTGGCGCTGTTCAAGGCGATCCCGGTCACCCTGACCCTGGCCGGCATGGCCGGCTTCATCCTCAGCGTCGGCATGGCCGTGGACGCCAACGTCCTGATCTTCGAGCGCTTCAAGGAGGAGATGCGGGCCGGCCGCACGGTGGCGGCCGCCGTTGACGCCGGGGTCCGGCGGGCCTGGCCGGCGATCCGGGACAGCAACGTGTCCACTCTGATCACCAGCGTGCTGCTCTTCGGCTTTGGTTCCGGCCCGGTCAAGGGCTTCGCCCTGACCCTGATCGTTGGCGTCGCCTGCAGCCTGATCTCCTCGATCATCGTCACCCACAACCTGCTTGCGATCGT
>DATGVT010000237.1:0-3680 GCA_035300005.1 Candidatus Acidiferrales bacterium | reverse complement strand
CCGCGATCTGGGTGATGACGCCGCCCTGGACCACGCCGCCCTCGTGGCGGTGCCGGGCCTCGGCGTCCAGCTCGATCGTCACCGAGCCCGCCTCGACCTCCGCGATCCGAGCCCCTACGGTCTCTCTCCACCCGGCTCGGGGGCCGTGACCCGCCTGACCCAGCCGCAGCATCTCCAGATTCGTCACCGCGACTATTGTCCAGCAACCGCCAGGCGCTTCGCGGCATTCCCGAGGGCGACTTGAACATGTTCGCTAAGGGCCTTGACTTCCAGCCCGCGGCTATTCAGAATGCTTATTGAACATGTTCAATAATAAGCGTCAGGAGGAACTCCCGTGGACCTCAGGCTTTTTCAGTACCTCGTCTACCTTCTGCTCAGCGTCCTGCTGACCATCTGGGCCGGCCAGACGCTGCACCGCAACGGCCGCCGCTTCCTTATCGACGTCCTGCGTGACGATTCGCTGGCCGACTCGGTCAACCACCTGCTGCTGGTCGGCTTCTACCTGGTCAACCTGGGCGGCGCGGCCCTGCTCATCAACACCGGGGACAACCCGCAGACCTCGGCCGACATGGTCCAGACCCTCGCCACCCGGCTGGGCCTGGTGATGCTGATGCTGGGCGGCATGCACTTCGGCAACCTGATCGTGCTCAGCGTCTGGCGCCGGCGGACCCAGATGGCCGCCTACGCGGAGTGGTACTACCGGCAGAGGGCCGAGATCCCGACCCCGGCCGCGAGCTGAGTGGTACCTGCCCGCACGCTCCGCGGCGAGCAAACCAGGGCGGCCATCTTCGAGGCCGCCCTGGCCCTGTTCCGGGAGCGCGGCTACGAGGCGACCACCATGCGGGCGATCGCGGAACGGGCTGAGACCTCGCTGGGCAGCTCCTACCACTACTTTCCGTCCAAGGAGCACCTGGTCCTGGAGCTCTACCGCCGGATGCACGAGCTGCACCGCGCCGCGGCCGCGCCGGTGCTCGCGCGGGAGAAGGAGCTGGTCGCCCGCCTGCGCGGGGTGCTGAGGGCCGAGGTCATGACCGCGGAGCCGTTCCACGACGTGGCCGGCGCGCTCTTCAGCACGGTTGCCGACCCCCAGAGCCCTCTCAACCCCTTCAACCAGGACTCGAAGCCGCTGCGCGACGAGGTGATCGCCCTCTACGCGGAGCTGGTCGACGGCTCCGACGCCCGGCTGCCGGAGGACGTCAGAGTCGAGCTGCCCCGCCTGCTCTGGCTCTACCAGATGGGCGTCCTCTACTTCTGGATCCTGGACCGCTCGCCAGGCCGGCTGCGGACGCTGGAGGTGATCGACGAGACCTCGGAGCTGATCGGGCAGCTCCTGGGGCTGGTCAACCTGCCGGTGCTGCGGCGCTCTCGCCAGCGGGCCCTGAAGCTGATCGCCAGCATCGTGGCCGACCCTCTGGTTGGCTAGGGGCCGCGGCGCGTCCGCCGCCAGTTGGTGACCCGGGTCCGTGGCCTGGGCGCCGCCGCGATCGCCAGCGCCACCTCGGCCGGGTCCTCCCCTTCGTCCTCGCCGGACAGCCGCTTACGCAGCGCGATGATCCGGTCCCGCACCCGGGCCGCGTCCTCGAACTGCAGCTCCTTGGCCAGGCGCCGCATCTCCTTCTCCAGGTCGCGCGCGATCGCGATCAGGTCCTCGCGCGGCAGGCCGGCGCCGGCCATCAGCTCGACGGCGTCCGCCTGCAGGTCCTTCTGCTTGACCTCCAGCGTGTAGATCGCCTTCTTGATCGTCTCCGGGGTGATCCCCTTCTCCTGGTTGTAGGCGTCCTGCAGCGCCCGCCGGCGCTCGGTCTCGTCGAGCGCCTCGCGCATGGAGTCGGTGACCTTGTCCGCGTACATCACGACGTGTCCGTCGACGTTGCGGGCGGCCCGGCCGATGATCTGGATGAAGGAGCGGTAGGCCCTCAGGTAGCCCTCCTTGTCGGCGTCCAGGATGCCGATGAAGGCGACCTCGGGCAGGTCCAGCCCCTCCCGCAGCAGGTTGATGCCGACCAGGACGTCGAAGGCGCCCAGCCGGAGGTCGCGGATGACCTCGATCCGCTCCAGCGCGTCCAGGTCGGAGTGGATGTAGCGGACGCGGACGCCGAACTCCTTCAGGTAGTCGGTGAGGTCCTCCGCGAAGCGCTTGGTCAGGGTCGTGACCAGCGAGCGCTGGCCGCGCTCGGCCCGCCTCTTCACCTCCGCCACCAGGTCGTCGATCTGGCCGGCCGTCGGCCGCACCTCGACCGTGGGGTCGACCAGGCCGGTGGGCCGGACCACCATCTCGGCCACCTTTTGCGCCCGCCGCATCTCGTAGGGGCCGGGGGTGGCCGACACGTAGACGACGGTGCCCGCGCGCTCCTCCCACTCCTCGAAGGACAGCGGGCGGTTGTCGAAGGCGCTGGGCAGGCGGAAGCCGTACTCGACCAGGGCCGCCTTGCGCGAGCGGTCGCCGCCCAGCATGCCGCCCAGCTGGGGCACCGCCACGTGCGACTCGTCCACGAAGATCAGCGTGTCGTCGGGCAGGAAGTCCATCAGGGTGAAGGGCGCCTCGCCCGGCTGGCGGCGGGTCAGGTGGCGGGAGTAGTTCTCGATCCCGGCGCAGGTGCCGGTCTCCCTCATCATCTCGAGGTCGAACATCGTCCGCTGACGCAGCCGCTGGGCCTCCAGCAGCCGGCCGTGGTCCTCGAACCACTTGACCCGCTCCTCCAGCTCGACCTCGATGTCCTGCAGCGCCATCCGGAACTTGTCGGCCGCGGTCACGTAGTGCGAGGCCGGGAAGACGTGCAGCTCCTCCCGGCTGCCCAGGATCTCGCCGGTCACCGGGTCCAGCTCCTGGATGCGGTCGATCTGGTCGCCGAAGAACTCCACCCGGTAGACCTTCTCCTCGCTGGCCGGCACCAGGTCCACCACGTCGCCCCGGACCCGGAAGCGGAGCCGGCCGAGGTCGTAGTCGTTTCGCTCGTAGAGCATGTCGGTCAGCTTGCGCAGGAAGAGCTCCCGCCGCAGGCTCTCCCCCCGCTTGACCTCCAGCGACTCGCCGATGTAGTCCTCCACCGAGCCGATGCCGTAGATGCAGCTGACGCTGGCCACCACCACCACGTCGCGCCTGGTGATCAGCGCCTGGGTGGTGGAGTGGCGGAGCCGGTCGATCTCCTCGTTGCGGCTGGAGTCCTTCTCGATGTAGGTGTCGCTGCGCGCGATGTAGGCCTCCGGCTGGTAGTAGTCGTAGTAGCTGACGAAGTACTCGACCGAGTTCTCCGGCAGCAGCCGCTTGAACTCGGCGCAGAGCTGGGCGGCCAGGGTCTTGTTCGGGCTCAGGACCAGGACCGGCCGGCCCAGCTGCTCGATCACCCAGGACATGACGTTGGTCTTGCCGCTCCCGGTCACGCCCATCAGGACCTGCTGGGAGAGGCCCGAGCGGACGCCCTCGGCCAGCTCCTCGATCGCCTTCGGCTGGTCGCCCGCGGGCGCGAACGGGGCTACGACCTGGAAGGGGGCGGTCACCGGCCAATTCTCCTCCCCCGCGTCGGGGGAGGCAGGTGGGGGACCCGGGTTATGCCTCCGCCGTCGGCAGCGACAGGATCACCGCTTCGACCACCGACCCCGCCGGGTAGCCCTCGTCTCCAGGCGGGATCCGGACCAGGGCCTGCGCCCCCACCATCGACAGGAGGCGCGAGGAGGACTGC
>DATGVT010000236.1:0-2957 GCA_035300005.1 Candidatus Acidiferrales bacterium | reverse complement strand
TTGAGGAACTGCACCCCGGAGGCGCCGGGGCCGCCCGGGTTCATGAGCAGGGAGCCGATCCGCCGGCTGGGGCTGACAGCCTGCAGGCGCACCACCGCCAGCGAGATGTGCTTTCCCTGCGGCTGGCCGTAGTCGAGGGGGACGCTGAGGTTGGCGCACTGGAAGCCGCCGCCGCAGGATGTCCACTTCAGCGTGCTCGCCGCCTGGCTCGGACTGCCTTTGGGTGAGCCCGTGCCCAGCGGGCGGTCGAGGCTGCAGGCGGTCGCAAGCAGGGCGGCGACCGCGAGTGCTGCTAGCGGCCGGCTCATCTCTTTCGGAGTGTACCGTGGGGCCCGGACATGAGCTGGCAGCGGTTCGCCGCCGCGGCGCCGGAGCTGGCGCGGTTCATGGAAGGCCGGCTGGAGGCCACCCGGCTCTGCCTGCTGGGCACGCTGCGGGCCGACGGCTGGCCGCGGATCAGCCCCTGCGAGGCCTACCTGGTGGACGGCGACCTGATGCTGGGGATGATGTGGCGGAGCCACAAGGCGCTCGACCTCCTGCGCGATCCACGGCTGACGGTGGCGACGCCGCAAGCCGACAAGGACGGCGGGGAGGGCGACCTCAAGCTCTACGGGTTCGCCGTCGAGGTGCGCGAGGCGGAACGCCGGCGAGCCCTGGAGGAGGCTCAGTACGCGATCATCGGCTGGCGCCCCAGCGAGCCGTACCACCTCTTCGCGCTGGATGTCCGGCGCGCGGGGTTCATCAGCTTCGGCACAGACCGGCGGCTGCTGCGCTGGACCTCGGAGGGCGGCCTGGAGAAGCTGCGCCACCCAGACGAGGGGGCCGCGCCGGCCGGCTGAGCCGGCAGCGATTACCAGCCGGACTTGGTCAGCGGGTATCCGCAAGGGCCAGGTCCACGGCGGCGTCGAGGTCAAGCTGGCGGCCGGCGGCAAGAATTTCCTCCGCCGCCTCGCCGGCCAGCTCCCCTGCTTCTCTCCTGATGCGCTCCAGACGAGGCCGGTAGACCGCCGGCACCGCGGCTCCGGTGGCTTCCCGCAGCGCAACCGCGGCGCCCAGGAGGGTGAGCGCCCGCTCTCCGTCGCCGTCCCTGACCAAAAGCTCGGCGAAGGTCTCCAGCGTGAAGGCGATCTTGGACCTCTGCTCCAGCTCACGAAGCACCATCAGGACCTCGGCCAGCAGCCCCCGAGCCTCCGCCAGCCTGCCTTCGCGGAGCTCGATCTCGGCCAGCGCCTCGCGGGCGATCGCCTCTCCGGACCGATCCTCGATCCGCCGCCTGAGCTCGAGGCTTTCCTCGGCCAGCCGGCGCGCCCGCTCCAGGTCGCCAAGCTCCAGACAGACGTAGGCGAGGTTTCCGAGGCTGGTGGCGGCGCCGTAGAGATCGCCAGACTCCCGGCGCACGGCCAGCGATTCCTCGAGCAGGGGCCGGGCGGCCCCTACGTCGCCCTGGTCGAAGAGAAGGTTGCCGAGGTTGTTGGTGACCACGCCCACGCCGTAGCGGTTGTCAGCCGCGCGGAAGAAGGCCAGGCTTTCTTCGAAGCCAGCGCGAGCGCCGGAATAATCGCCCTGCTCCTCGGCGATGTTGGCCAGGTTGACCAGCGTGCCTGCAGCGACGCTGTCCTCGCCGCGCCGGCGAGAGAGCTGGATCGCCTCCGAATACGCCAAGCGTGCGGCCGGCAGGTCACCCTGATGGTGGGCGACGCGGCCCAGCGCGCCGAGGCCGCGAACTCGGTTCGGGGAATCGGGCTCGGTCGCCTCCAGCATCTCCTGGACCCAGGCCCTGGCCTCGCTGAACCGCGAGCGGATGATCCAGAAGAAGACCATCGCCGCCGCCAGCCGGAGAGCCACGTCAGGGTCGTGCCGGCGGCTCCAGACGAGGGCGGCACCGACGTTGTCGAGGGCCAGCGACAGCTCGCCGAGCGCCGCCTCCTGTTCAGCTCCTCGCAGCCGCTGCTCCCCCGTCTCTGCCAGCTCGGTGAAGTGGTCGGCATGACGGCGGCCGAAAGCATCCGCGAGGCCGGCGGCGGCCAGCCGCTCACCGCCGAACTGGCGGAGCGTCTCCAGTTGCCGGTAGCGAGCCGTGTCGGGGCCGGCGTCGACCACCAGCAGCGACTTGTCGACGAGCCGGATGAGGAGGTCGAGCACCGCACCGGCTTCGATCTCGCCGCCCGTCGCCACCGCTTCGGCGTCCTCCAGGCGGAACCCACCGGTGAAAACCGAGAGGCGGTCGAAGAGATCCTTTTCTTGGGGCTCGAGCAGAAGGTAGCTCCACTCCACGGTGGCCCGGAGCGTCTGGTGACGCCCGCCGCCGGCACGGGCACCGGCGTCCACCCGAAAACGGTTCGCCAGGCGCTCGAGCAGTTGTTGGGGGGCGAGGTGACGGATGTGGGCTGCGGCCAGCTCGATCGCGAGCGGGATGCCGTCGAGGCGCCGGCAGACGTCCTCGACGTCCTGGCGGGCGGACGCCGCGAGGCTGAAACCCGGCCGCGCCGCCCGAGCTCGCATCTCGAACAGGCGAACGGCGTCGTCGAGCCGGAGGCCGGGCGCCGGCCAGACCTGCTCACCAGCCACACCCAGCCGCTCCCGGCTGGTGGCCAGCAGCCGCAAGCCGGGGGAGCGCTTGAGCAGCGCGGCGGCGAGCTCGGAGCTGGCCTCGACCAGATGCTCGCAGTTGTCGAGCACGAGCAGGAGGGTTCGCTCCTGAAGGTGCCTGCTCAGAGTCTCCAGCAGCGACGTCCCCTTCTCCTCGGCCACGCCCAGCGCGGCCGCGACCGCCTGGGTGACCAGGTCGGGCACGGTCACGCCCGCCAGCTCCACCAGCCAGGTCCCGTCGGGATGGCTGTCCGAGACCAGGCCGGCCACCTCCAGCGCCAGCCGCGTCTTCCCGATCCCGCCGGCTCCGGTCATGGTCACCAGCCGGCTCTCCTGAAGCAGGGCGCGGATCTCAGCGGTCTCTCGCT
>DATGVT010000235.1:0-8840 GCA_035300005.1 Candidatus Acidiferrales bacterium | reverse complement strand
CCGTCAGCTGGCGGCTCTCGCCATGAGGCTGCAGCTGCCGGTGCGACCGCTTCGGCCGGCTGGGCCCTCACCGGCGCCCGCGCGCGTCTCCACCAACGGTGCCCCCGCCCCCACCCGGGCCCTCCACGCCAGCCGCCTGCTGCTGGCAGCGCTCGCCCTGGTGGCGCTGGTGATGGGGACGCTGGACGGCGTCTGGTGGCTGGCGCTGCCGGTGGGCGTGCTGCTCGGGGCCGGGCGGCGAGGCCAGCGGCAGGCCGTCCTGACGGCCGCGGCCGTCGGCCTGCTGGGCTGGCTGCTGCCGCTGCTCTGGCTGTCGCTCAGCTACCCGATCTGGAGGGCGGGCGGCGTGCTGGCCGGAATCCTGGGGGTAGGCATCCTGGGGCCGGCGGCGGCGGTCCTCTTGACCGCCCTGGTGGGCGCGCTATTGTGCGGGGCCGGGTCCTGGATGGGCGCGGCGCTCAGGCGCTACGCACTGGGCTAGCCTTTAAGTAGAGCGTCGAGCGGAAGCAGAAGGAGGGCGCTGGAGGTGCTGCGCTACGAGTAACCGGTTTCAGGTCGAGGTCGACGTGCCGGTGCCGATGCGGGACGGGACCGTCCTGCGTGCCAACGTCTACCGGCCGGCCGGCCGGGGCCGCTGGCCCGTGCTGCTGACCCGGCTCCCCTACGGCAAGGACCTTCCGCTGGGCACCGCCGTCCTGGATCCCGTCCAGGCCGCCCGCCGCGGCTACGTGGTGGTGGTCCAGGACACGCGCGGCCGCTTCGCCTCCGACGGCGATTGGGTGCCGCTGCGGCGCGAGGCCGAGGACGGGGTCGACACCATCGGCTGGGCGGCTGCCTTGCCCTACGGCGACGGCCAGGTGGGCATGTACGGCGCCTCCTACTTCGGCTTCACGCAGTGGTCGGCGGCGGTGCAGGCGCCGCCGGCGCTGAAGGCGATGGTGCCGTTCATCACCTGGGCCGACCCGCTCAACGGTCTCATCTTCCGGGGCGGAGCGTTCGAGCTGGGCGTCCAGGCCGACTGGAACCTGCGGGTGGCCTTCGACGTGCTGGTCCGGCGCCACCGGGGCGACCCCAAGGCGATGGGCGACGCCTTCGCGGCGCTGGCCCACGAGCTCGACCACCTGGCCGGCGAGGGCTACTCCTCGCTGCCGCTGACCGAGTTCGAGCCGCTGCGGAAGCTGGACGTGGCGCCCAACTTCTTCGAGGCCTTCGAGCTCGGGCCCGATCCCAAGGCCGCCGACTTCGCCACCATCGCCGGCAAGCACGAGCACGTGCAGGTCCCCACCCTGAACGTGGGCGGCTGGTACGACATCTTCCTGCAGGACACCCTGGCCAACCACACCGCGATGAAGGCCCTGGGCCGGCCGAGCCAGGTGCTGATCGGCCCCTGGACGCACGGCACGCAGCGCAACCCGGTCGGCGAGCTGAGCTTCGGGTTCGGCTCCCAGGCCGCCTTCATCGACCTGCGCTACGAATTCGGCGGGCTGCAGCTCCGCTGGTTCGACCACTGGCTGAAGGGCGCCCAGAACGGCGTGCCGGAGGACCCGCCGGTGAAGATCTTCGTGATGGGCGTGAATCGCTGGCGGTCGGAGGCCGAGTGGCCGCTGGCCCGCGCCACGACCGTGCGCTGGCACCTGCGCGGTGAGGGTGGCCTGAGCCCCGAGCCCCCCGCCGCCGGGGACGGGCCGGACGCCTTCACCTACGACCCCGCCGACCCCGTGCCCACCCGCGGCGGCGCCCTGCTGATAGCGCCCGACTACCCGGCCGGGCCGGTTGACCAGCGGCCGGTGGAGGCCAGGCCGGACGTCCTCTGCTACACGTCGGCCCCGATGGAGAGCGACCTCGAGGTCACGGGTCCCGTGCGCCTGCGCCTGTGGGCCGCCTCCGACGCGCCCTCCACCGACTTCGTGGCCCGGCTCTGCGACGTCCACCCGGACGGCCGCTCGTTCAACCTGACCGACGGCATCCTCCGGCTCACCAACCTGGACGGAGCCGAGCACGAGCTCTGGATCGACCTCTGGTCTACCAGCAACGTCTTCCGGCGCGGCCACCGGATCCGCCTGCAGGTGACCTCCAGCTGCTTCCCGCGCTGGGACCGCAACCTGAACACCGGCCGCTGGGCCACCGACGCCGCCATGCGTCCCGCCCGGCAGACCGTCTTCCATGACGCCCGGCGGGCGTCCTACCTGGAGCTGCCCGAGGTACCCCTTATCGCTACATGAGGATCGCCTGCGTGGGCGGCGGTCCGGCCGGACTCTACTTTGCGGTCCTGGCCAAGCGCGCGCAGCCCGCGCACGAGATCGCGGTCTTCGAGCGCAACCGCGCCGACGACACCTTCGGGTTCGGGGTGGTCTTCAGCGACAACACGATGGGCTTCCTGTCCGAGCAGGACCGGCGCAGCTACCCGGAGATCATGGCCCAGAGCCTGCGCTGGGACCCCATCACTCTGATCCACCAGGGGAGGGCGGTGCGCTGCGGCGGCGTCGGCTTCAGCGCCATCGAGCGCCGGCTGCTGCTGCGGATCCTGCAGGAGCAGGCGCGTTCGCTGGGCGTGGAGCTCCACTTCCAGGCTGAGGTGACGAGCCTCGACGCCGTCGCCGGCTACGACCTGGTGCTGGCGGGCGACGGTGTCAACAGCACGCTGCGGTCGCAGCTGGCCGAGCGGGTCCAGCCCAGGATCGAGCTGGGGCCGACGCGCTTCGTCTGGCTGGGCACCACCAAAGGCTTCGACTCCCTGACCTTCTTCTTCGAGCGCTCGGAGCACGGCTGGTTCGGCGTCCACGTCTACCCCTATCGGAGGGACCGCTCCACCTTCATCGTCGAGACCGACGAGGAGACCTGGCTGCGGGCCGGGATGGACGCGTTCTCCGAGGCCGACACCATCGCCTACTGCGAGCGGCTTTTCGCGGCGCAGCTGGAGGGCGGGCGCCTGCTCAGCAACCGCTCCCTGTGGACGCAGTTCCGGACCCTGAAGCTGGCGCGCTGGCACTGGCAGAACGTGGTCTTCCTGGGCGACGCCGCGCACACGGCCCACTTCTCGGTCGGCTCCGGCACCAAGATGGCGATGGAGGACGGACTGGCCCTGAGCCAGGCGATCGCGCGTTTCCCCCGGCTGCCCGAGGCCCTGGCCGCCTTCGAGGAGGAGCGCCGGCCGCGGGTCGAGCACATCCAGCGGATGGCGGCGCAGTCCTTCGAGTGGTGGGCGACCTTCAGGCACTACGCGGAGTGGCCGGCCGAGCGGCTCTCCTTCCACACCCTCACGCGCGCGCTCTTCCGGGCCGACATCCTGCGCACTCGCGACCCCGGATATCTGGAGCGGGTCGAGCTCGCGAGCGGGATCGAGCTGCGCCAGCGGCTGGTGGCGCTGGCGCCTCCCGAGGCGGGGGACGAGGAGGTTCTGGCGCTGCTGGACGAGGCCCCGCTGGTTTTGACGCAAGAGTTGCGCCGGCCCGGCCTGGCTCAAAGGGCGCACGCGGCAGGCGGTCGATTGGGTCTGCACCTGTGGGCCCCCGGCGCTGACGACCTCGTCGAAGGTGCGCGGCGCGCTCAGGAAGCGGGCTTCGACGTTCTCCAGCTGCAGTTCGGGCATGGCAGCTTCTTCGCCCGCCTGCTCTCGCCGCTGACCAACCCGGTTCCCCTGGACGAGAGGCTCCGAATCCCGCTCTCGGCGCTGGAGCGTGTGCGGACCGCCTGGACGGGACCGCTCTGGGTCGCCTTCTCCGCCACCGACTGGGCGCCGGGGGGAACCACGGCCGAGGACGCCATGATCATCGCCCGAGCCTTCCGGGAGCACGGCAGCGACCTGCTGACGGTGGTGGGAGGCCAGACCACCGATCGCTCGACCCCGCCCTACGGCCGCTGCTTCAACGCGCCCCTGGCCGGGCGGATCCGAAACGAGGCGGGCGTGCCGGTGATGGCCCAGGGTGGCATCACCGACCTGGACGACGCCCGGACCGTGCTCCTGGCCGGGAGGGCGGACTACGTTCTGCTCGACTCGGTCCGTCTGGGGAGGAAGGGCCGCTGAACGTGGGCGTCGGCCTGCCCAGCACGATCGCCGGCTCGCCGTCCGACCTGCTCCTGCCCTGGGCGCGGCGGGCCGAGGCCGGACGGTTCGCGTCGCTGGGCGCGCACGACCGCCTGGCCTACGACAGCCTGGAGCCCCTGACGGCGCTGGCGGCGGCCGCGGCCGTCACCCGGCGACCACGGCTGGCCGCGCTGGTGGTGGTGGCGCCCTTGCGCAACCCGGCGGTCCTGGCCAAGTCGGCTGCCAGCCTGCACGCGCTCTCCGGCGGCCGGTTCACGCTCGGCCTCGGCGTCGGTCCCCGCCGGGACGACTATTTGGCCGCCGGCGTCGACTTCGCGGCTCGAGGCCGGGTCTTCGAGGAGCAGCTGCGGCGGCTGCAGGAGGTGCGCTCAGCCGGCGTCGAGGTACTGCTGGGCGGCGGCAGCGACCGCTCCCTGGTCCGGATGGTCCGCTTCGCCGACGGCTTCTGCCACGCCGGCGGTCCGCCCCGCTCCTTTCGCGGCGCCGCCGACCGGGTGCGCATCGCCTGGTCGGACGCGGCTCGCCCCGGCCGCCCCCGGCTCTGGGGCATGGGCTACTTCGGGCTGGGAGGCGCCGCCGAGGCCGGGCGTGAGGAGCTGCGCCGCTACTACGGGTTCACCGGCGCCTTCGCCGAGCGCATCGCGGCCGGGCTGCTGACCGACGCCGCGGCCGTCCGCGAGTTCTGCTCCGGCTATGAGGCGGCCGGCTGCGACGAGCTGGTGCTGTTCCCGACCGTCGCCCGCCTGGACCAGGTCGACCTGCTCGCCGAAGCCGTGGCTGGACGCTAGTGGTGCGTCCGGGAAACCGCTGGCCAATCCATCGGCCCATTTCCGCCGAGCGCCCTGCGGGCGCTGATGCCGGCGTCAACGGGCCCGGCGCTCGTCGTCACGCATCCGGCGGATGCGCTCCTCGTCGCGCCACCCTTTCCTTGGCCTCGGCGGCCTGGGCCGCGCCTTTTTCCAGCTAATTCCCAGACACACCACTAGGTGGGCAGCGCCCGCGCCGGCTCCACGCTGAGCACGCGGCTTTAAGGCAACCGAATGGAAGTGGAGATCAGACTTCGCGGTACTCGCGCTGGTGATAGACGAGAGGCAGCTGGCCGGGGACGGTGGCGCCGTCGAGCACCTCGCCCAGGAACACGACGTGGTCTCCGGCCGGGACCTCGCGCCAGGTGCGGCACACGATGTAAGCGGCCGCGTCTTCGTGCAGGATGGGGCCGCCCTCCGGGGCCGCGGGGGCGCGCCAGGCCAGCTGCTCGAACTTGTCCTCGCTCTTGGTGGCGAGCAGCTCAGCCCGGTGCCGGCTGCCGGCGGCCAGGAAGTTCACGGTGAAGCCGCCGCGGGCGCGGATCGCGGGCAGCGTGTTGGAGTGCAGCGCGACGCTGACCAGGACCAGCGGCGGCTCCAGGGAGACCCCGCAGAAGGCGACCAGCGTCAGGCCGCGCGGGCGCCCGTTTTCGTCGAAGGCGGTGACGGCGGTGACCCCGGCCGGAAAGCTGGCCAGGAGCTGGCGGTAGACGTCGGCTGGGACAGCCGAGCTAGAGCTCCCGCCCGTTCAGACGGTCGCTGGTGGTCAAGCGGACCGGCTGGCGCAGGGCCGTCTCCACGAAGCAGCTCTCATGCGCGGTCTGGAGGAGCCTGCGGACACGCTCAGCCGGTTCGCTGGACTCGATGTCGAGCGCCACCGCGACCGCCTCGGGCCACGAGCGCAGCGTGGCGGCCAGGACCGAGCCCCGGGTCCGGAAGCGGGCGTCGACGGTGGCCCGCGCGCCCTGGATCGCCAGCTTGAGGATGGTCGCGGACCGCGACACCTGGGTCAGCAGTCAAAAGGCGAGGGCTGCCGCCAGGTACATCAGCGGGCTGGGGGCGGTGCCCGAGCCGCCCAGCGCCGGCCCTTCGTCGCAGCTGATGGTGAAATCTGCGACCCTGGCCTCCTTCTTGGTGTGGTCGAGCGAGCGCGCCTCCACGTGCAGGCTGATGACGCGGTCCTGCAGCGGCCGGAGTCCGAGCGGTGGCTCTGGGGTCAGCCGAGCTTCTCCCGGATCCAGTCGGCCGCCTGGGCGACGTGGAGATAGGGCTGGTTGGTGACGCCGTGGTTGCCGCCCGGGATCATCCAGAGCTCGCTCCGGCGAGCCTCGGCGGCCAGGCGCCGGGAGCCGGAGGCCTCCATCAGCCGGTCGTCCTCGCCGGAGACGACCAGCAGCGGCTGCTCGATCTTCTCGGCCACGCCCTCCAGGTCCAGCCCGAGGGCCTTCTGCCGTGCCTCCTGCTCGTCTCGGGCGTGGAAGTGGTAGGCGACCTTGCGGATCTGCATCGGCGGCAGCAGGTCCAGGCGGCGCCCCAGGTTGTAGGTGCCCGAAAGGGCGATCCCGGCCCGCAGCCGCGGCTCGAAGGCCAGCGCCCGGGGAGCGTAGTAGCCGCCCAGGCTGACGCCCGCCACCCCCACCCGGTCGAGGTCCAGGTCGGCGCGTCCGGCCAGGTGGTCGAGGAGGGCGGAGACCGGCTTCTCGTAGGCGGGCTCGATGGGAAGGTCGTAGCCGCCCTCCCCCTGGCCGGGACCGTCCAGGCTCAGCGTGGCCAGCCCGCGCTTCAGGTACGCGTTCTCCCAGTGGAAGAACTCCTCCTTGGTCGAGTCGAGCCCGGGGATGAGAAGCACCAAGGGCGACCGCCGGCCGCCGGGCGGCCGGCGCAGGTTGGCCGGCAGCACCGAGCCCTGGTAGGGGACCTCGACCCGCTCCCAGGTGGGGTCCAGCAGCCGCAGCGCGCGCTGGAGCGTCAGCGAGGACAGCCGCGTGGTCGCCCGGTACCTGGCCTCGTCTTCCAGCCAGAGGAACTTGGCGAAGTGGTAGCAGACCGCCGCCCGCACAAATGCCTCGCCGGCGGTCAGGTGGTGGCCTCGGACTTCCGCTTCCTCGCCCAGGCGGCAGTGCCGGTTGCCGGTGTCTACCCAGGCGTCGAGCCAGCCGGACCAGGACTCGATGCGGCCGGTGGTGGCGAGGAAGTCGTTGAAATCGACCCCGCGGAGCACGAAGCGCGGCCCCCAGTTGGCGACCGCCGCGGCCACGAGAGGGTCGGCCATGGGCCAGAGGATAGGCGAAAATCAGGATCGGGCTTGGCCATGGCGCAGGTATCGATCAATCCCGCCACCGAGGAAGAGCTCGCCCGCTTCGACGAGCATTCAGCGGGTCAGGTGGACCGCCTCCTGGAGGCGGCCCACTCGGCCTCGCTGCGCTGGCGCCGGGAGACCTTCGAGCGGCGGGGGGCGCTGATGAACGAGGTGGCGGCACGCCTGCGGGCGGAGAAGACAGGGCTGGCGGCCATGGCCACCGCGGAGATGGGCAAGCCGCTGGCCGAGGCCGAAGCCGAGGTCCTGAAGTGCGCCTGGGTGTGCGAGTACTTCGCCGAGAATGCGGAGGCGATGCTGGCCCCGCGCGAGCTGCCCAGCAACGCCAGCCTGAGCTACCTCCAGTACCGGCCCCTGGGCGTCGTGCTCGCGATCATGCCCTGGAACTTCCCCTTCTGGCAGTTCTTCCGGGCCGCCGTGCCGCCGCTCATGGGCGGCAACGTGGCCCTCCTCAAGCACGCCTCCAACGTGCCGCAGTGCGCCCTGGCGGTGGAACGGGTCTTCCGGGAGGCGGGGTTTCCGGCCGGGGTCGTCTCCACGCTCCTGGTCGGCTCCGGCGGCGTCCCCGCCATCATCGGCGACCGCCGGGTCGCCGCCGTCACCCTGACCGGCAGCGACCTGGCCGGGGCGGAGGTGGCGGCAGCGGCGGGCAAGGTGCTCAAGAAGACGGTCCTGGAGCTGGGTGGGTCCGATCCCTTCCTGGTCCTGGCCGACGCCGACCTGGAGGAGGCGGCCGCGCTGGGCTGCCGGGCGCGCAACCAGAACAACGGCCAGAGCTGCATCGCCGCCAAGCGCTTCATCGTGGTGAAGGGGGTGGCGGACGAGTTCCAGGAGCGATTCCAGGCGGCAGTGGCCGCGCTCAAGGTCGGCGATCCCAGCGACCGCGCCCATCAGGTCGGGCCGCTGGCCCGGCGGGACCTGGTCGAGGGCCTCGAGCGCCAGGTCCGGGAGTCGGTGCGGGCGGGGGCCCGAGCGGCCGTCGGCGGCCGGCGGATCCCGGGCCGCGGCTACTTCTTCCAGCCCACGGTGCTGACCGAGGTCACGCGCGAGATGCCGGCCTTTCGGGAGGAGACTTTCGGCCCGCTGGCGGCGGTGATCCGGGTCGAAGACGAGGAGGATGCGGTGCGCGTCGCCAACGACTGCGCCTACGGCCTGGGCGCCTCGGTCTGGACCCGTGACGTCGAGCGCGGGCGCCGGCTGGCGGGCGAGATCGAGGCCGGGATGGTCTTCGTCAACGGGCTGGTGGCGTCCGACCCCAGGCTGCCCTTCGGCGGCATCAAGCGCTCCGGCCATGGACGCGAGCTCTCCGAGGCCGGCATCCGGGAGTTCATGAACCAGCAGACGGTCTGGGTCGGCCCCGCCCGGTGAAAGAGCTCGATCGCTGGCTGGGCGCCCACCGGCAGATGCTGCGGATCCGGCTCTTCGAGGAGCAGGTCAACGAGCTCTATACGTCGGCCCGGATGCCGGGGCTGGCCCACCTCTACATCGGCGAGGAGGCGGTGGCGGTCGGCGTCTGCCTGGCGCTGCGGGACGACGACTACATCACGAGCACCCACCGGGGCCATGGGCACTGCCTGGCCAAGGGAGCCCGGACCGACCTGATGTTCGCGGAGCTGCTGGGCAAGGAGCCCGGCTACTGCCGCGGCAAGGGCGGCTCCATGCACATCGCCGA
>DATGVT010000234.1:0-3605 GCA_035300005.1 Candidatus Acidiferrales bacterium | reverse complement strand
GTGGCCCCACATCACCCGGTAGAAGGCCCACATCGCGACCAGCACCAGCGCAGCGTCCGCCAGGGCCTGGATCCTGGGCTCGAAGAGGCGGATGGTGGGATCGCCGGTGAAAGGGCCGCCCGAGCCGTGGACGTCGGCGGTGGTGATGATCAGTGAGGGGATGGCGTCGCGCAGCAGCGCGCCGGTCTCGGTCCTCGCCATGTCGATGGCGTGGCTGATGTCGAGCGCCTGCTGCAGGCCGGCCAGGGTCTGGGCGAGGCGCTCGAGCTCGGCCAGGAAGCTATCCACTATGGATCGACCCCGTCAGGACCTGGATCAGGGCGCCCGCCATCTCGACGCCGATGGTTCCGATGACGATGCGCTGGATCCACTGCTTGGCCTGGGTCACCGAGCGGGAGTCGACCGAGGTCATCTTCCAGAGGAAGGCGAGCACGAAGGCGAGGGCGCCGATCGAGCCGACCAGCGCCTGGCCGATGCCGGTCCAGGTCTCGATCAGGCGGACGACGGGCTCGATGGCGGGGTCGACGCCCGATTGGGCGGCTAGCAGGATGTTCACGGTTCGGCACCTCCACGGGTTTGGTGCCGCCGAGTCTCAGCCGGGGGTGGGGGCGGGGGGAACGTCGGTTGTTAACGATGTCGAAAACACCTGTCGGCCTTCGTCGTCAGCTCGTGAGGCGCCTGGACTGCGCCCGCCAACCTGGAGAGGACAAATGGCTGAACACGGTAGAAAGCGCCAAACGACAGCTTCCCCGGAGGGGATCTGGCGGCTCTGGTCGGACGTTTCCACATGGGCGACCTGGAACCCGGACGTCGTCTCGATCAACCTGGATGGTCCCTTTGCCTCCGGGACCACGGGCAAGATGATCATCAAGGCCGGCGGCAGTCACTCCATCCGGTTGGAGAACGTGAAGCCCGGGCGCGCGTTCGACCTCGTGACCTCCCCGGCACCGCTCTCGACGTTCCACTTCATGTGCCGGGTCGACCCGGCGGGCGCCGGTTCGACAATCTCGCAGTCGGTGGCGATGTCGGGCCCGCTTGGAGGCGTCTTCTCGGCGATGATGGGCAGCCGGTTGGCAGCGGGATTCGAGGCCATCCTTACCGGACTGGCGAGAGCCGCTGAGTCGGCTCCGAACAGTGCTTGAGGAGCGAGTCTCAGCCGGGGGTCAGCCTGGGGAGACGTCAGTTGTTAAGAGCTGCCGCGATGGGTCCGAAGGTCGCATGTCGCCCTAAGGTTGGTGACGACGCGGCGTCTAAGCCGAAGTTCCTGAGCTGAGGTCAATTCAGGCTGTATTCGGGCTGGCCCTGCTGATGTAGCCATTAGAGGCACTTGACAATCGCCCCAAGCAGGCTACAATTCGTATGTGCCGAAGCGAGCGACCGGGGCCATGCACGTAGCCGTTGTGCCGAGCCGGCAGCGGAGCGGTGAGTACAGCTCGGTGCTGGTCCGCCAGACCTACCGCGAAGGCGGCAAGGTCAAGCACCGGACTTTGGCCAACCTCTCCAAGCTGCCTCCTGCGGCCGTGGATGCCGTGCGTGCCATCCTTCGCGGCGAGCAGGTCGGGCCGCTGGCAGACAGCTTTGAGATCGTCCGTTCCCTGCCCCACGGCAATGTGCTGGCGGTGCTGGGTCAGCTCCGCCAGCTGGGGGTGGAGAGGCTGATCGCCGCCCGAGCACGCCGGGAGCGGGAGCTGGCGACGGCGATGATCGTCAGCCGGGTTCTGCAACCGGCCTCCAAGCTGGCCACCGTACGCGGCTTCGACTCCAACACGCTGGCTGGCGAGCTGGGCGTGGCCGATGCCGACGAGGACGAGCTCTATGCGGCCATGGACTGGCTCTTGGAGCAGCAGCCCAAAGTCGAGTCGGCCTTGGCCAAGCGGCACCTGAGCCAGGGCGGGCTGGTGCTCTACGACCTGACCTCGACCTACCTCGAGGGCAGCCGGTGCGAGCTGGCCCAGCGCGGATACAGCCGCGACGGCAAGCGCGGCCTACCCCAGATCGAGTTTGGCCTGATCACCAATCGTGAGGGCTGCCCGGTGGCGGTGGACGTGTTCGCCGGCAACACCGCCGACCCCAACACGGTGGCGGCCCAGGTGGACAAGCTCAAGCATCGCTTCGGGATCGCCGAGGTGGTCTTGGTGGGCGACCGCGGGATGCTGACCTCGGCGCGGATCGAGGCCCTCAAGGAAGTCGGCGGGGTGGGCTGGATTTCGGCCCTGCGCAGCCCCCAGATCGAGGCCTTGGTCAAGCACGGTCATCTCCAGCTGAGCCTGTTCGACCAGCGCAACCTGGCTGAGATCTCCTCGCCCGACTTTCCCGGCGAGCGGCTGGTCGTCTGCAAGAACCCGGCCCTGGCTCAGGACCGGGCCCGCAAGCGCGAGGAACTGCTGCTCGCCAGCGAGCGGGAGCTGGACAAGGTGGTGGAGGCAGGGCAGGCTGGCCGGCTCAAGAGCAAGGCCGCCACCGGGCTCCGGGTGGGCAAGATCGTGGGCCGCTACAAGGTCGGCAAGCACTTCCTGCTCGACATCACCGAGACCGGCTTCAGCTACCGACGCGACAGCGAGGGCATCGCTAGCGAGGCGGCGCTGGACGGCATCTACGTCATCCGCACCAGCGTCGACGAGGCCCGGCTCGACGCCCAGGAGGTGGTCCGCAGCTACAAGCTGCTGGCCCTGGTCGAGCGCGTCTTCAAGACCATGAAGGCGGTCGACTTCCAGGTCCGGCCGGTGCACCACCGCCTGGCGGAGAGGGTGCGCGCCCACATCTTCATCTGCCTGCTCGCCTACTACGTGCGCTGGCATATGGAGCGCGCCTGGGCCCCGCTGCTGTTCAAAGATGAGGACCGGCCGCGGGCTGGGGATGTGGTGGCACCGGCTCGCCGCTCAGCCTCGGCACTGGCCAAAGCGCGGACTCAGCGCCTTGCCGACGACAGCCCCGTGCACAGCTTCCGCAGCCTGCTCGCGCAGCTGGCAACGCTGACCAAGAACACGGTCCGGGTGCCGAGCAGTGAGGCCACCTTCGACAAATTGGCCGTCCCCACCCCGCTGCAGGCCCGGGCCCTCCAACTCCTCGGCCTCAGCGCCTCGCTGTAGCCAGAACGTGCATCGCCAAATCGAGTTCGGCCGAACTCGGATCACGTCAGGAACTTCGGTCTAAGCAATGAGATACGGCGACACCCTGCAGAGCTGGCATGACTTCTACGTCACCGCGGGGGCCGCTGCGGCGACCCTGGTCGGGCTGCTCTTCGTGGGTTTGTCCCTGCACATCAAGGTGGTCGTGTCGCATCGCGACGTCAGGAGCCTGGCCCGGGCCACGCTGACGGACTTCTTCGTCGTCCTGCTGGTCGCGTTGGTGGTCCTGACGCCGACCACCGACGCGAACACCACAGCGACCTGGCTGATCGCCGTCGGGGTGATCAGCCTGGGCTTGATTGTCCGTCCGACTCTCGAGGGCTTCCGGATGAGGCATCCGCGGGCCCTCGGCTTGTGGGTGCTCACCTCCAGGTTCGGCCTCAGCGCCGTCTGCTTTGCGGGCGTCGCCGCCATTGGTGTTCTGTTCGGCAGACACGACTACGAGAGCGGACTGAGCGGTCTGCTGGTCGTAGTCGT
>DATGVT010000233.1:0-12200 GCA_035300005.1 Candidatus Acidiferrales bacterium | reverse complement strand
GCTGATCCTGGCCCAGAAGTTCCGGCAGAACGATTACGTGGCCATGCTGGGCGAGGTCAAAGGCCGCTGCCCGGAGCTCAAGGAAGCGTTGGTTCTGGAGGACGGCTGGGAGGCGCTGCTGCGGGATGCTGAGCGGGTGCCGGATTCAGACCTGGGCGAGCGTGAGCGCTCGCTCCAGTTCGACGACCCCATCAACATCCAGTACACCTCGGGGACGACCGGATTCCCGAAGGGCGCCACCCTCTCCCACCACAACATCCTGAACAACGGCTTCTTCATCGGCGAGGGGCTCCACTACACCGAGCGGGATCGGGTCTGTATCCCGGTGCCCTTCTACCACTGCTTCGGGATGGTGCTCGGCAACCTGGCCTGCACCAGCCACGGGTCCTGCATGGTGATCCCGGCCGAGTCCTTCGACCCGCTGGCGACCATGGAGTGCGTGCAGGCCGAGAGGTGCACGTCCCTCTACGGGACGCCGACGATGTTCATCGGCGAGCTCGACCACCCTGGCTTCGGCCAGATCGACTTCGGCTCCCTCCGCACCGGTGTGATGGCCGGCGCGCCCTGCCCGGTCGAGGTCATGAAGAAGGTCCTGACCCTGATGCACATGCCGGAGGTCACGATCATGTACGGGATGACCGAGACCTCGCCGGTCTCCACCCAGAGCCGGATCGGCGACCCCATCGAGAAGCAGACCGGGACCGTGGGCCAGGTCTACCCGCACGTCGAGATCAAGGTCGTCGACCCCGCCACCGGGGAGGTGGTGCCGAGGGCCACGCCGGGCGAGCTCTGCACCCGCGGCTACTCGGTGATGCTGGGCTACTGGAACAACCCCGAGGCGACCCGGGAGGCGATCGACGCCGCCCGCTGGATGCACACCGGGGACCTGGCGGAGATGGACGCCGACGGCTACGTCAAGATCGTGGGCCGGATCAAGGACATGATCATCCGCGGCGGCGAGAACATCTACCCGCGGGAGATCGAGGAGTTCCTCTACACGCACCCGGCCGTCTCCGACGCGCAGGTCATCGGCGTGCCCAGCGAGAAGTACGGCGAGGAGGTCATGGCCTGGGTCAAGCCGCGCGAGGGGCAGCATGTCTCCGGCGACGACCTGGCCGCCTACTGCAAGGGCAAGATCGCCACCTACAAGATCCCTCGCCACTGGAAGTTCGTCGACGGCTTCCCGATGACGGTGACCGGGAAGGTGCGCAAGGTCGAGATGCGCGAGGTGGCGGTCAAGGAGCTGGGCCTGGAGAAGGCGGCCGTGGTCCGGACCGCCTGAGCGACGATGGACATCCTGGAAGAGCTGTTCCGGCACAACTCCTGGGCCACCCAGCAGTTGCTGGAGCACCTCGCCGGCCTCCCGCCCGAGACCCTCGAGAAGACCGCGCCCGGCACCTACGGCAGCATCATCGCGACTCTGCGCCACCTGAGCGGCGCTGAAGAGCGTTACCTGCACCGCGCGGAAGGCACCCCCCGCCGCGAGGAGGTGATGGAGAAGGCTGAGCTGGGCCTGGACGAGCTGCGCCGCGAAGCGGCGGGCCGCGCCGAGCGCTGGCAGCGGCTCCTGGCCACGGCGCCCGACCCCGACCGCGTCATCGTCAGCAAGCAGCCGGACGGCACCGAGATTCGGATCGCGGTGAAGACCCTGCTGGTCCAGGCCGTCCATCACGGCAACGACCACCGGACCCACATCTGTACCGTCCTGGGCAGCCACGGTCTCCAGGTCCCGGACCTGGACGCCTGGGCTTTCTACCGCGAGGACTAAGCCAGGATCTCCAGGGGGATCGCGAAGCTGAAGGGCTCGTAGACGACGAGCAGGGCCTCGCTCGGGACCACGTCGCGCAGCGCCAGCGCCCCGCCCGCCATGCCGGCCGAGGCCACGATCCCGGACCCGTCCCTGGGCGGCACCGCCTCCGAGCGGACCTGGGCGTCCGCCAGCTGGGGCCGGCGGCCGGCCTGGTCGGCGGCGGCCACCACGGTCTTCCAGGAACGGTTGTAGAGCTCGGCGAGGTTGAAAGGCGGCGGGGGCTGGGGCGGCGACGGCGCTCCCGAGGGCAGGGTGGGAAAGGGTGGCGGCGGTTGGGCCGGGGGCGCCATCATCGCCCTGGCGACCGTCGAGACGTCGATCTTGGACTGTCCGCTCAGGGCCTGCAGCCGCTCGACGAAGAGCTGGACCTGCCGCGCCGGCGGCGGCGGAGCCGCGTAGCCGGGGCCGGGGATGAAAGTCGCGAAGGGCCGGTAGAGGGTAGCGAAGGCGTCCGCGGAGAGCTGCTCCCGGACCAGGATCGCGAAGGCCGCGATCTGGGTGGCCTCCAGCGCTACCTTGCCGATGTGCTCGGGGAGGGCGCCGGCCAGCGCCTGCCGGACCTGGGCCACGCGGAAGCCGGAGGTGAAAGCGTTGACCATGGCCTGGTCCGCAGTCTCCAGAAGCTTGTCCACCTCCCCCTCCGCCTGCTCGACCAGCGGGCGCAGCCTGGTCAGCGTGCGGGCCGCCACCACGAACTCCCACCTGCCTTTGGGCAGCGTCTTGCAGATGGCCATGAACTGGCCTGCCTCGGCTGCGGACATTGACTCTCCTTAGTGGTACGTCCGGGAAACCGCTGGACAATCCATCGGCCCATCTCCGTCGAGCGCCCTGCGGGCGCCGATGCCGGCGTCAGGGGGCCCGGCGCTCGCGTCCCCCGCACGGCGGGGACCCCAGCCGGTGGATGCGCTCCTCGTCGCGCCACCCCTTCCTTGGCCTCGACGGCCTGGGCCGCGCCTTGTCCAGCTAATTCCCAGACCTACCACTACTACAGGTTGTTGACCTGCTCCGGGTGCAGGCCCCGCTCGCGCAGGTTGGACATCTCGTGGTAGGCGTCGACGAAGCGCATGGTTCCGGAGGCCGAGCGCAGGACCAGGGACTGCGTGTACGCGAAGAGGTCCTCGTACCGGACGCCACGCAGCAGCTCGCCGCCGGTCACGCCGGTGGCGGCGAAGAAGATGTTCTCGCCTGAGCAGAGATCGTCGAGCCCGAGCACCCTGCCCTCGTCGTGGCCTTCCTCGCGCGCCAGCTCGCGCTCGGTGTCGTTGCGGTACCAGAGGCGGCCCTGCATGTCGCCCTGCAGGCATTTGACCGCGCAGGCGGCGAGCACTCCCTCGGTGGCGCCTCCGATCCCCATCATCGCCTGGTAGCCGGTGCGCATCTCGAGCGCCGCCGACATCGCCGCCACCACGTCGCCGTCGGAGATCAGGGTGATGCGGGAGCCGACGTCCCGGATCTGGCCGATGACGTCCTGGTTGCGCTCGCGGTCGAGGCAGATCACGGTCAGCTCCTGCAGCGGCAGGCCCTCGGCCTTGGCGATGCGCTTCAGGTTCCACTCGACCGGCATCTCGATGTCGATCACGCCCCGCGCCCGTCGCCCTACCACCAGCTTGTCCATGTAGGCGACGTGGGTCGTGAACATCGACCCCCGCTCGGCCAGTGCCACCACCGAGATGGCGCCGGGCAGGCCGTTGGCCGTCAGCCGGGTGCCCTCCAGCGGATCGACGGCCACGTCCACCTCGGGCTGCAGGCCGTTGCCGACCTCCTCGCCGAAGTAGAGCATCGGCGCCTGGTCCTTCTCGCCCTCGCCGATCACGATGGTCCCCTTCATGTCCACCGAGCTGAGGGCGAGGCGCATGGCGTCGACCGCCCGCTGGTCGGCGGCCTCCTTGTTGCCGCGCCCCTGCAGCGGGGCCGCCGCCAGGGCCGCCTGCTCGGTCGCGCGCAGAAGCTCCAGCCCCAAGTTGCGGTCGAAATGGGGCTTCATGGCGGTGCCCATGGAGGTCAGCTTAGCGGCGAAGCCCCTAGAAGAATTCGCCCCACAACTTCTTGACGCGAGCGACCGGGTTGGGCACGTCCCTCAGCGAGAAGCGGGGAGTGACGGCGGCCTGGACGGGCCCGTCGTCGATCACCTTTTCCTCCTCGGCCGGCACGCCCTCCGGGTGGACCCGGATGACGCCGTGGTGGACGCCCCCCTCCTGCACGATCAGCGAACCCACCCGCGCGTCTCCCTCCAGCCGCCCGCTGGTGGTGATCTTCAGCCGCCCGCTGGCCAGGACGTTGCCGCGGACGGTGCCGGCGATCGTGACGTTGACGCTCTTGATCTCGGCGTTGACCTGGGCGTCGCGACCGACGAGCAGCTCCCCGGCGCAGTCGACCTCGCCGCGGAAGGTGCCCAGGAGGTGCCCGTCGCTGGCGATGGTCAGGCGCCCGTTGAGGGCGTCCTCCCGGGAAAGCACCGTCAGCCCGGCGACAGGCTCCTTGTCCGCGGGGCCGCCGTTGGTCGCCGCCGCGGCACGCTTCTGGACTTCGGTCTCGGCCATCAGCTCTTCTTGTAAGGCCTCCCAACTGCGGCCGGAGCCACCGCCCGGCCCACCGCCCCAGCCACGACCACGATCGTGAGTACGTAGGGGAGCATACCCAAGATCTGGTAGGGGAGGTTGACCCCCGCGATCTGGAGCCGGGCGCTGAGCGCGTCGGCGCCGGCGAAGAGAAGCGAGGCCAGGAAGGCGCCGACCGGCGTCCACTGGCCGAAGATCATCGCCGCCAGCGCGATGAACCCGCGGCCCCCCGTCATGTTGGGCAGGAAGTTCCCGATCTGCTGGAGGCTGAAGTACGCGCCCCCCAGGCCGCCCAGCGCGCCCGACGCGATGACGTTGGCGTAGCGCACGAAGTAGACGGAGATGCCAGCCGTCTCGGCAGCCAGCGGGTGCTCGCCGCAGGCTCGCGTCCGGAGCCCCCAGACACTCCGGAAGAGGATGACGTGCACCAGCGGGATCAGCAGCAGGGCCAGGATCGTGATCGAGCCGATGATGGGCGCGTTGGGGAGGAAGGTGAGCCGAACTGCCGGCAGCACCCCCGTGCCGGACAGGTTGGCGTTCTGGATGAAGGTCCGGTAGAAGGAGCCGGTGATGCCGATGGCCAGGATGTTGATCACGGTTCCGCTCACGATCTGGTCGACCAGGAACTGGATGGAGAGCACCGCGTGGAGGCCGGCGATCAGGCTGCCGGCCAGCACCGCCACCAGCACGCCCAGCCAGAGGTTGTGGGTGGCCACGGCCGCCGCGTAGCCGGCGAAGGCGCTCGTCAGCATGATGCCTTCGAGCGCGATGTTGACCACACCCGAGCGCTCGCACATCAGGCCTCCCATGGCCGCCAGCACCAGCGGCGTGCCGGCCACCAGGGTGGCGACGATGAAGCCGGCCAGGTCGAGGTGGCTGAGGAGGTCGCTCACCCGGTCTTGCCCTCCGCCGCCACCCCGGCCGTCTCCCTCTGGGTGATCTGGAAGCCGCTGACCGGGACCTCGCGCAGGCGGAACAGCCAGCGCACCATGGCCGGGGCGGCCACGAACATGATCACGATCGCCTGCACGATCGAGATCAGGTCCGCCGACACCTGGGTCTGCAGCTGCATGAACGAGGCGCCGTTCCGCATGGCGCCGAACAGGAAGGCGGCCGGCAGGATGGCCCAGGGGTTGCTGCGGGCGAGCAGGGCGACCGCGATGCTGTCGAAGCCATAGCCGACCGAGAAAGAGGCCGGCATGTAATGAGAGACGCCCAGCACCTCGTCGGCGCCGGCCAGGCCGGCCAGAGCGCCCGAGATGCCCATCGTGAGCAGGAGCGTCCACGCCACCGACATGCCGGCCGCGCGGGCGGCGCCCTGGGACAGCCCGACGGTCCGGATCCGGAACCCGACCGTCGTCCGCTCGAGCAGGAACCAGACCACCGGGACGGCCACCAATGCCAGCAGGAGGCCGGCGTGCAGCCGGGTGTCGGCGAGCAGGAGGGGCAGCTGCGCCGCGGGGTCGATGTAGGGGGTCTTGGGCGCCGAGGAGTGCGGGTCGGCCATCAACGCCCGGCCGGTGGGTCCCTTGTTGATCAGGAAGTCGGTGAGCTGGAAGGCGACGTAGTTGAGCATGATGGTGGTGATCACCTCATGCGCCCCGAAGCGGGCGCGCAGGAAGCCCGGGATCGCCCCCCAGAGCAGCCCGCCCAACATCCCGGCCCCCAGCGCCAGCGGCAGGTGGATGACCGCCGGCAGGCCGTGGACGCTGTAGCCCACGAAGACGCCGAAGACGGCCCCCAGGTAGAACTGGCCCTCGGCGCCGATGTTGAACAGGCCCGCGCGGAACCCGAGCGCGACCGCCAGGCCGAGGAAGACGTAGGGAATCATGGCGACCAGCGTCTCGGGGAAGGCGCGCGGGTTGGTGAAGGCGCCCTGCATCAGGGCCGTGAAGGCGGCGAAGGGGTCGGAGCCGGTCACGGCGACCGCGACCCCGGCCACGGCGAAGCCGCAGGCGACCGAGATCGCGGGCAGCAGGACGGCCTCCCGCAGGCGGCTCCGCACCAGCCTGGTCATGCCGCGCCCGCCATCAGCAGGCCGATGCGGTCGCGGTCGATCTGGTCGCCGGCCAGGATGGCGACGATCCGGCCGCGGTAGATGACCGCCACCCGGTCGGCCAGGGAGAGGACCTCGTCCAGCTCGGAGGAGACCAGCAGCACCGCCTGGCCGGCGTCCCGCTCCTCCACCAGGCGCCGGTGGATGAACTCGATCGAGCCCACGTCCACGCCCCGGGTGGGCTGGCTGGCCAGCAGGACCCGGGGCTGGGTGCCCATCTCCCGGGCCACCACCACCTTCTGCTGGTTGCCGCCCGACAGCGAAGCCACCAGCTGCAGCGGGCTCTCGGCCCGGATGTCGAACTGCTTGATCAGCCGCTTGGCGTACTCGAGGACGGCCTCCAGGCGGCGGACGATGCCGGACGCGAAGGGCGGGCGGTCGTAGCGGGAGAGCACCAGGTTGTCGGCCAGCGGCAGCTCCAGCACCACGCCCATGCGCTGGCGGTCAGCGGGGATGAAGGCGAGCCCGGCGTGGCGCGTCGCCCGGGTGCTGGCGCGGGTGACGTCATGCTTGTCCAGCAGCAGGCGGCCTGACCGGACGGGGCGCATGCCGGCGATCGCCTCCACCAGCTCGTTCTGGCCGTTGCCCTCGACTCCCGCCAGGCCCAGGATCTCGCCGCCCCGGACGTCCAGGCTGACCCCGTCCACCGCCACGTGGCGGCGGTCGTCGAGCACGACCAGGTCGCGCACCTCGAGGATGGCCGGGCCGGGCCGGGCGGGGCCCTTCTCCACCCGCAGCAGGACCGGACGGCCGACCATCAGCCGGGCCAGGTCGGCCGGCTTGGACTCGGCCGGGCTGGTGGTGGCCACCACCTGGCCGCGCCGCATGACCGTGATGCGGTCGGCGATCTCCATCACCTCGCCCAGCTTGTGGGTGATGAAGATGACGGCGTTGCCGTCCTTGACCAGGGCGCGGACGACCTCGAACAGCCCCCGCGCCTCCTGCGGCGTCAGGACGGCCGTCGGCTCGTCCAGGATCAGGAGGCGGGCGCCCCGGTAGAGCGCCTTCAGGATCTCCACCCGCTGCTGGATGCCGACCGAGAGTGTCGCCACCCGCGCCGCGGGCGGGACCTCCAGGGAGTAGCGGCGACCCAGCTCGGCCACCGTCCGGTTGGCGTGGCCGAGGTCGATCAGGGCTGGACCGGTCAGGATCTCGCGGCCGAGAACCACGTTCTCCGCCACCGTCAGGGGCGGAACCAGCATGAAGTGCTGGTGCACCATGCCGATCCCGAGCCGGATGGCGTCCTCGGGCCTTCCGATCTGCACCGGGTGACCGTCGAACCCGATCTCACCCGAGTCGGCCCGGACCAGCCCGTAGACGACGTTCATCAGGGTGGACTTGCCCGCCCCGTTCTCACCGAGCAGGGCGTGGACCTGGCCCCATTCGACGTCCAGGTCCACGCCGTCGTTGGCCCGGAGGTCTCCGAAGGTCTTGACGATCCCCCGGAGCTCGAGCGCTCGGCTTACGTTTCGGCTCCTGTCTTCAGCGTTCCGGCGGCCAGCTTGGACTGCGCATCGGCGACCAGCGCTTTGACGTCGGCCGGCACCTGGGCATCGAAGTTGTGGAAGGGCGAGATGCCGACTCCCTTGTTGCTGGCGTCGAAGAGCAGCAGCCCGCTGGTGGGCCATTGCTTCTTGACCATGTCGGCGATCGAGGTCTTGACGGCCAGCGCGATGTGCTTCTCGGCGCTGGTGACCAGGCAGGGATCGGCGTCCGCGTAGGAGATGAACTGGTCGACGTCCACCCCGATGCACATCTTCTTGGCCTGAACCGCCGCCAGCAGGGCGCCGTTGCCGGTGTTGCCGCCGGCGCCGAAGACGATGTCGGCGCCCTGGCCGAACATCGCCTGCGCTTGCTGCTTGCCCCAGTCGGGGTCGTTGAAGCTCTTGGCTCCGCTGGGCGGCTGGTAGACGCCCAGAGCCTTCACGCCCGGGTTGGCGTACTTGGCCCCGTTCTCGTAGCCCACGCGGTACTTGTGCACGGGCGGGATGTCAAGCCCGTAGACGCCGCCGATCGTGTTGCTCTTGGTCAGCTTGCCGGCCACGATGCCGGCCAGAAAGCCCGCCTGATCCTCGCGGAAGACCAGCCCCACGATGTTGGGCGTCGGCTTGTCGTAGGCGAAGTCGACGATGGCGAACTTGACGCTGGGGTTGGCCTTGGCCGCAGCCAGGGTGTCGTCGCCGAGCAGGAAGCCGACGGTGACGACCATGTCGTACTTCTGATCCACGAACTGCTGGATGTTCTTCGTGTAGTCGGTGGGCTGGTTGGACTCGATGTAGCGAGCCTTCACGCAGAGCGAGCTGTCGCTCTGGGCGTCCTGCACGCCCTGCCAGGCGTTGGCGTTGAAGGACTTGTCCGAAAGCTTGCCGACGTCGGTCACCAGGCCGACGTTGTAGGTCTTGCTGCAGGCGGTACCACCGCCGCCGCCGCCGCCGCCGCCCCCGCAGGCGAAGGCCACGGTCAGGGCGGCAGCCGCGGCCGCCAACCTGGGCATTGATTTCATACGCAGTCCCCTCCAGCTCTCACCGCGAACGCTTGACGGAGGGAGTCTAAGGCAACGCCGCTCAGAGGTCGGGATGCGATTTCAGGTGGTCGAGCACCGCCTCGTGGGTCGGTTCCAGGCTGCCCTCCAGCAGCAGCTCGAGGAGCCGCGCCTTGACCTCGCCCACCCGGGGCCCGGCCGGGATGCCGAGCGTGCGCATGATGTCCCGGCCGCTGACCGGCAGCTGGAATCGGCTGGGCTTCTCCTCGAGAACAGCCCGCAGCCTGGCCTCCAGTTCGTCCAGCTTTTCCGGGTGCGGGTAGGCCGAGGCCCCGACGTCGGCTCGCGCCAGCGCCAGCAGCGGCCAGAGCAGGTCGCCGGCGTCGCGGGCGAGCCGGCGGACGGCGCCGTCCTTCCAGTCCGCCTGGTAGAAGACCGGGCGCAGGTGGAGCCGCACCAGCCTCGCCACCCGCTCCACCTCGGCGTGGGAGAACCGCAGCGCCTGGAGGCGGGCCGTGGCCAGGCCGGCGCCCAGCTTGTCGTGGCCCAGGAACGAGCCGTCAGGCGCCGCCGTCCCGGGCTTGCCGACGTCGTGGAAGAGGGCCGCCAGGCGGACTACCAGCTCGGGCGGCGACAGCTCCACCGCCCGCAGCGTGTGCCCGTAGACGTCGTGGGTGTGCCAGCCGGTCTGGGGCACCCCGCGGCAGGCCGCGACCTCCGGCAGCACCACTTCCAGCAAGCCCCCCTCCTCCATCAGCTCCAGCGCCAGGCGCGGCCGCTCCGAGACCAGCATCCGGCGCAGCTCCTCGGCGGTCCGCTCGACGGAGAGGACCGGAGGCTGGAGGCGGTCTCGCAGCTCGCGCATGGCGGGCGCCAGGCCCGGGTCCAGCCGGAAGCCCAGCTGCGCCGCCAGCCGCACCGCCCTCAGCATCCTCAGCGGGTCGTCGCTGAAGGTCCGGAGCGGGTCGTCCGGAGTGCGCAGCACGCGGGCTTCCAGGTCCCGGCGGCCCGAACCCAGCGGGTCCTGGACCCGGCCCTCGAAGTCCATCACCAGCGTGTTAACGGTGAAGTCCCGCCGGCGCAGGTCTTCCAGGAGCTCGGCCGGCCTGACGTCGGGCTTGCGGCTGTCGGGCCGGTAGCTCTCGGCTCGCGCGGACACGAACTCGACCAGGCGCTCGTCCCAGCGGACCTGGGCGGTGCCGAAGCGTTCGAAGACGACCGGCCGGGGTGCGCCCGCCAGCTCGGCGAAGCGCTCGGCCAGGCGCAAGCCGGCCCCGCCCTCGACCACCACGTCGAGGTCTGGGTGCGGGCGCCCGAGCAGGTGGTCGCGCACGTAGCCGCCGACCACCCAGGCCCGGCAGCCCACCTCCGCGGCGGCGCGCTGGAGGAGCGGGTGGGCGGCGTCCTTCAGAGGTGCTGGCGCGCCCATTCCACGGCGCCGATCTGGCCGGCCCGGTCGCCCAGGCGGGCGCGGCGCAGTCGGGGCCGGCGCCGGGCCGTGATGAAGGGCGATGAGCGCAGGGTCTCCAGCATCGCCGGCTGGACCAGCTTCCAGGAGTGCGTGACCCCGCCCCCGATCACGATCACCTCGGGGTCGATCAGGTTGGTCAGGCTGATCAGGGCCAGCCCCATGTAGCGGGCGGCGCGGCCCACCACCATGCGGGCCTCAGGGTCGCCGCGGGCCGCGGCGCTGAACAGGCTGGCCGCGTCATGGCCGGTCTGGCGGGCCAGCATGTTGCCCCCGCAGAAGGCCTCCAGGCAGCCGCGCTGGCCGCAGCCGTCCAGTGGACCGTTGGGGTCGACGATCATGTGCCCGACCTCGGCGGCACTGCCGTGGGCGCCCGTGACAAGCTTGCCGTCCGCGATGATGCCCCCGCCGACTCCCGTGCTCCAGGTGATGTAGACCAGCGTCCTGCTGCCGCGCCCGGCGCCATGGCGGTACTCGCCCAGGCCGGCCAGGTGGGCGTCGTTCTCCAGGTACACGGGCGCGCCGATCACCGACTGCAGCATCTTGCCCAGGGGCAGGTTGCGCCAGGGCAGGTTGGGCGGGTTGACCAGCAGCCCGCGAGCGCTGTCGATGGGGCCGGGGGCGCCGATGGCGGCGGCGTGGAGCCGGTGGCCCCGCCGCAGGCGCTCGATCTCGGCCGCCATCCAGTCGACGAGCTGGTCCGGGGTGCCCAGGCCGGCGGTCCTGGTGCGGGTCGCGGCCACGATCTTGCCGTCGGAGCTGGCCATGGCCACCCGGACCTGGGTCCCACCGAGGTCTATCCCAGCCAGCACTTCGTTAAGCCTAGCCTGGCAAGCTCTCGCTGACGATCAGCGCAGCACGCGCTGGTCGCCGACCCGCCGGGTGACCCGCTGGCCGTCCAGGTACTCGAGCAGCGCCAGCACGGGCCGCCGGCTAGCGCCCATCCGGTCGCGCAAGCGGGCCACCGTCACCGACCCCTCCCCGGCCATGATCTCGCGCACCAGCCCGAGCGCGCTCTCGTACGCCTGCCGCGTGAAGGCGATCTCCTCGGACAGCCGCACCAGGTCGCCGGCGGCGGCCAGGGCGCGGACCACCTCGGCTCCGGCGCCGGCCTCGCGCATGGCCTCCGGCAGGGAGGGCGGCGCGTAGGGGTCGCGCCCGAGCAGCTCCAGCAGCCGCGCCGCCGGGCCGCCCGCCGAGCCGTCCAGGCGCACCTTGTGCTGGGGCCGCGCCAGGCCGCCCTCGCGCTCGGCCAGCACGCCGTCGGCGGCCAGCCCGCCGACCACGGCAACGAAGGCGGCCGGCGGCAGGCCCAGCTTCGACTTCAGCTCCTCGCGCGGCATTCCTGGCCGCAGCGGATGGCCGCGGTGATAGGCATCCAGCTCCCGCTCAGCCCGCGCCCGCAGGCCGGCCCAGGCTTCGGGCGAGAAGATCCAGCCGCCCGCCCGCCTCGCCTCCAGCCCGGAGAGGTCGGCCTGGCCCGAGAGCGAGGCTTTGAGGAGCGCGGCCTCCGAGATCCCCCGCGGGTACTTCCGCAGCTCCTCCTGGAGGACGTCGCCGGCGGCACGCCTCTCCAGAGACTCGCGCACGCGCGCGTCCTGCCGCGGATGCCGGCGGGGCGCAACGTCGGCGAAGCTGCCGCCGGCCAGCGTCGCCGACGGGCTGGGCAGCCGGAGCACGAAGCGGTCGCCGGCGGCCGCCGCCAGGGGCTCGGACAGGTAGAGCTGCAGCCAGCCCTGGGCGCCCGGCCCGATCTGGTCCCCCTCCAGGACTATGGCTCGGGCGGCAACCTCGGCGGTGCCGCTGTGCAGGAGCAGGTGGGCGCC
>DATGVT010000232.1:0-13493 GCA_035300005.1 Candidatus Acidiferrales bacterium | reverse complement strand
GGCGCCGCCCCAGCCGGCCCGGCCGGCGGCCGCCGCGCTGCACCCCGGCACTCAGCGGGTCCTGCTCGCTACCTCTCGCCTGGTCGCCCTTCTGCGGGCGGCGGGTGAGGAGGAGCTGGCGGGCGACTTCCGCACCGCCGGGCGGCGGCTGGCCACCGACGAGACGGCCGGACTCTACGGCCTGCAGGCGCTCTTTCGCCGGCTCCGGGAGACGAGCCTGCGGGACGCCAGGAGCCAGGCTCGTCTACGGCAGCTGGCGGTCGAGCTCCGGCAGGCGGTCGTCGACCGGGCCGAGCAGCTCGAGCTCCTGCCGTTCGGATAGCGAGCCTCTCGTCCCTCCCCGTCGGGGAGGGTAGGGAGGGGACTCGGCTATCGCTTGGCCGGGTGGCTCGCCTCCGCCTCTCGCAGCCGCCGGCTCAGGGTCTGCAGCAGGCGGTAGGCGACCTCCGGGTGCTCCAGCAGAAAGGGCCTGAAGTGCCACTCCGGGATGGCCGCCACCCGCAGGTCGGTCCGTGCGGTCACGGTGGCGCTCCGGCCCGACTGGTCGAGGAGCGCCATCTCGCCGAAGTGGTCGCCGGGGCCCAGCTGCCGGGTGCGCCCGTCCGGCGTGCTGACCTCGGCCTCTCCCTCCAGGATGACCATGAAGCCGACGCCCTCGCTGCCGAGGACGAGCACCGTGGCCCCCTCGCCGTGGTGAACCTCACGCATCTGCTTGGCGATGTCGTGCAGCTCGGAGTCGGGCAGCCCGTGGAACAGCTTCGCCCCCTTCAGGTCCATGGCCGACCCCATGCTAGACGAAGGTCAGACCGGATGGCGAGGGAAGTCGGCGGGCTCCATCTCTGCCGGCACCTCCACCGGCTCGGCGGACAGCAGGCAGAACTCAGGCGGGGGCCCCAGGGTCATCTGGCGCCGCCAGAGGCTGACGTCCGGGCGCCGCAGCAGCGGCTCCAGCCGCGTGTAGAAGTCCGCGTAGGGCCGGCCGGAGGGCTTGGCCAGGCGCACCTCTCGCAGCGCCTTCAGGTCGGGCCGGCCGGAGTGCAGGCGGTAGAGCGTCCCTTCGCCACGCTCGGCGCCGGCCGCCGCCCGGTCGTGGGCAGGCCGCCGGAGCCCGCTCACGGCGGCGTCGTTCAGCGGGTCGAGGGCGAAGGAGCCGGCCAGCAGGTACCAGTCGGCGTAGCCGCCGTCCGGGTAGCGCACGCTGGCTGAGCCCTCGAAGCCGTCTGGCGCGGCCTCCTGCAGGCGGGCGTGGAACTCGCGCAGCGCCGCCTCATAGTCGGCGGAGTCGACGCCGGCCCGCATCCAGTGGCGGAAGACGTAGGCGAGCACGCCTCAGCCGCCCGCCGCGGGTGCGTCAGAGCGCGTCATTCGGGCCTCCCTCCAGCAGCGAGCGGGCGATGACGCGCAGCGCCAACACCTCCTCCGCGCCCTCGAAGATGGTCAGCACGCGGGCGTCCACGAAGTATCGCGACACGTCCGTCTCCTCCGCGTAGCCGAGGCCGCCGAACAGCTGCATGGCGTCGCGGGTCACCAGCTCGGCCAGGCGGGCCGCGTGGAGCTTGGCCAGCGATGCCTCCACCTGTCCGGCGCCGTCTTGCAGCCGCTCGGCGGCCACATAGGAGAGCTGGCGCGCGCTGGAGACCGCGACCGCCAGCCGGCCGAGAGTTGCCTGCGGGAGCTGGTGGGCCGCCACCGGCCGGCCGAAGACATGCCGGGCCCGGGTGAAGGCGAGCGCGTCCTCGAGGGCCGCCTGCATCAGGCCCACGGCCCTCCCCGCCGTCTGCAGCCGGCCGGGCGCGAATCCCTCCATCTGCAGGTAGAAGCCGCGGTTGAGGCCGGCCTCGCCACCCACCAGCGCGTCCTCGGGCAGGCGGTAGTCCTCGAAGTTGAGCTCGAAGCTGTGCATCCCTCGGTAGCCGATGGTGGGGATCGCGCGCCCGCGCAGCCGCCCGCCGTGCGGCTGGCGGTGCTCGAACTCGCGGCCTGAGAAGGCCGGCTTTTCGGCCACGAACAGGGACAGCCCACGGTGGCCGCCGGGCGCCGTCCGGCAGAGCACCATCAGGAGCTCGGCACGGCCGGCGAACGTGCACCAGAGCTTGGCGCCGTTCAGCTGCCAGCCGCCGGCAACCCGCTCGGCCCGGCACTTGATCCCGGCCACGTCGGAGCCGAAGTCCGGCTCGGTCACGGCCACGGCGACCAGCTGGCGGCCGGTGGCGATCGCGGGCAGCCAGGCGCGCTTTTGAGCTTCGGTGCCTCCGCTGAGCAGAGCCTGGACCAGGATCTCCGGCCGGGTGATCAGGCTGCCGCCGGCGGTCAGCGAGGCGCGCGAGAGCTCTTCGGTCGCGATCAGCATCGCGCGCAGGTCAGGCGTCTCGCCCCGGCTGCCGCCGTAGGCCTCGGGAACCGAGAGCCCGAACAATCCCAGTCGGGCGGCGCCCTGGATGATGTCCTCGGGCAGGTCCCGGTCTTCGCGGTGGATCTGCTGAGCGCGGGGCTTGATCACCCGCTCGGCGAAGTCGCGGATCGTGCGCCGCAGCAGCCGGTGCTCGGTCGAGGCGCCCAGGTCCTCGACGGCGGCTCCGCCCAGGAAGCGCGCGGCGATGCCGGTGAGCAGCGAGACCTCGGGCCGCGTGCTGGCGGCGGCCTCGGCCAGCTCCCGGGCAAGCTCGTCGCCCGTCCGGCGGGCCCAGTCCGCGACCGAGGCGGCAGCCTGCTTCCGCGCCGTCGCGAAGGCCAGCTCGTAGGCGGCCACCTGATGGGCGTCGAGGCCGTCCCGCCGGACCTTTTCGCGCAGGTCCTCGAGCGCCGTCAGCCGGGCGGTGTCCAGGGCTTCGCCTCCATGCCGTAGGCCTGGCCGCGCTCGACCGTCGCCTCGGCCAGCTTGCGCGAGGCCTCGTCGATCATCTCGTCGCCCAGCATCACCGCTCCGCGCTGGTCCACATCCGTCGCGCGCCGGTAGGCCTCCAGGATGGCGGCCGCCCGGTCCAGCTCGCGCTGGTCGGGGGCGAACACCTGGTTGAGCACCTCCACCTGCGCCGGGTGCAGGGCCCACTTGCCGTCATAGCCGAGCCGGGCGGCGCGCTGGGCGAAAGTGCGCAGGCCTTCGCGGTCGTGGATCTGCACGTAGGGTCCGTCGATCGCCTGCAGCCCGTGGGCGCGCGCGGCGACCAGGATCCGCGCCATGAAGTAGTGCCAGAAGTCGCCCGGGTAGTCGGGGACCAGGGCGCCGATGGTCAGCCCCGGCATCCGCATGGAGGCGGCGAAGTCGCCGGGACCGAAGATCAGCGTCTCCGTGCGCGGGGACGCGGCCGCGATCTCACCGATCTTCTCCAGCCCCCGCGCGGACTCGATCTGCAGCTCCAGCCCCAGCCGCCTCTCGAGGCCCAGCTTCCGCTCCAGTTGGCCGAGCAGCTGGTCCAGGAAATGGACGTGCTCGACGCCCTCGACCTTGGGCAGCATGACGCAGTCGAGCCGATCGCCGGCCCCTTCGACCACGGCGACCACGTCCTCGTAGCACCAGCGGGTGTCGCAGGCGTTGACGCGGACCACGCGCACCTTGCCCTCGTAGGAGTGCCTTCGGAGGGCCTCGGCGACGAGGCCGCGCGCCTTCTCCTTGGCCGCCGGCGCCACCGAGTCCTCGAGGTCGAAGAACACCTCGTCGGCCGCCGACCTGGCCGCCCCCTCCAGGAAGCGGGGCTGGCTGCCGGGCACGGCAAGGCAGGACCGGCGGGGCCGCATGCCGAGCCTAACCGGCCGCCCTGGCCGCCTTCGGACCCTTGCCGGACTCCACGTACTTCTTAAGGGCCTGCAGCGTCCGGGCCAGATCCTGGGGCACCTGGCGCTCGATCATCCCCCCGAACAGCCGCGCCAGGCCGGCCGGCTGGTAGTCCATCTCATAGCTGACGCGGGTTCTGCCGCCCGCCTCCCGGTAGCTGTACCTGAACGTGCCCCGGAGGGGACCGTCGACCAGCTTGCCGGAGCAGCTCTTCGGCTTGACCACGCTGGTGTGCTCGACCTCGATCTCCTGCAGGCCGCCCGGCGTCTGAATGTGGTGCCGGAGCCGCGATCCCTTGCGCAGGGGCAGGGGATCCAGGATCTCGGTCTTCTCGAGCTGCGCCGTCCACCGCGTGGCGTTTTTCAGGTCCTCGTGGACGACCGCCCAGACTCGCGCCGCCGGGGCCGAGATCTCGATCGACTCCCGGATCCTGGCCACGATGCGATTATCACAGGCGGTGTCCCAGGCCGAGTCGCAGCCCACGCCCAGGCCGCCCCGGACGCGCCACCTGGGGGCACTGCGTCATCGCAACTACCGGCTCTTCTTCGGCGGCCAGGTCGTCTCGACGGTCGGGACCTGGATGCAGTCCATCGCCCAGCCGTGGCTGGTGCTACAGCTGACGCACAGCGGGTTCTGGGTCGGCGTCGTGCTGGCGGCACAGTTCACGCCAGTGCTGGTGGCGGGACCTCTGGGCGGCGTGGTCGCCGACCGCTTTTCCAAGCGCCGGGTCCTGCTGGTGACCCAGGCCTGCTACATGATCCCGGCCTTCGCCCTCTTCCTGGTCAGCGCCACGCACGTGGCGCAGGTCTGGATGGTGCTGCTGGCCGCCGTCGCGGTCGGCTGCATCAACGTCTTCGACATGCCGACCCGGCAATCGTTCGTGATCGAGATGGTGGGCCGCGAAGACCTGATGAACGCGATCGCACTCAACTCCTCGGTCTTCAACGGCGCCTCGGTTCTGGGCCCTTCGGTGGCGGGTGTCCTGATCGGCGCCGTCGGAGTGCCGATCTGCTTCTTCATCAACTCGCTCAGCTACCTGGCCGCGCTGACGGCGCTACTGCTGATGCGGAACCTGCCCCGGCTGGTAGGCGAGCCCCGCCAGCCGCTCCTGGATCGCATCCGGGAGGGCGCGCGCTATGCCCGCGGCGACCCGGTGGTGGGGATGATGCTGGTCGCGGTCGCCGTCTTCTCGCTGTTCGCCATGAACCGGCTCACCCTGCTGCCGCTCTTCGCCGACCAGGTGCTGCGGGTGGGCCCGGCCGGCTTCGGCTTCCTGATGGCCGCGCAGGGCGCGGGGGCGGTGGCGGCCGCCCTCTCGCTGGCGTTCCTGCCGCCCGGCTACGCGACCGGCCGGCGCCAGTTCTGGGTGGCTGTGGTCTGGGTGCTGGTCCTGGAGGCGTTCAGCCTGTCTCGCAGCGTTCCCGTGTCCATCGTGCTGCTCCTGCTGGCCGGCTTCGGCCAGATGTGGTTCCTGGCCACCGCCAACACCCGCATCCAGACCATCACCCCGGACCGGCTCCGCGGCCGGGTGATGGCGCTCTACGGGCAGGCGCTGATGGGAGTTGGGCCGCTGGGCAGCCTGCAGGCGGGCACGCTCAGCGTCCTGTTCGGCGCGCCCTGGGCGATGGCCATCGGCGCCGCGCTGGCCGGGTTGGTGCTGCTCGGCATCCGCCTGGCCCGGCCGGCGGTCTTCACGCTGGAGGCGGGCGACTACCCTGCGAACGTGACGTAGCTTTCCAGCACGGCCGCCACCGCCAGGGCCGGCACCAGCCAGCGCAGGGCCCTCACGTAGTCGGCGACGGCCTGCAGCAGGCGCTCGGTCCAGCCGCCCCGCGGCTCCATGTGGATGGCTGCGGCGCCCATCTGGACCATGAGCCCGCCGGCGATCACCGCCGCCGGCAGCTCCAGCAGGCCGTGCGGGAGGATCCCGCGCAGCGCCAGGTCCCAGGAGCTGAGCGCGGCCGCGTAGCCGAGCAGGAAGCCGGGTAGGAAGGTGAGCGCAAAGCCGGTCAACCCGATCGTGGCGGGGGCCAGCAGAGCGGCCAGCAGGAAGGCGGCCAGGTTATGGGTGAAGAGGCCGGCCGCGTTGGCGGCAGGATCGGGGTTGGAGCTCGCGCTCAGGAGCTGGGCCAGCGCCGGCCGCACCAGGACCCCCGGCAGCGCGCCGGTCGCGCCCGCCAGGAAGCCGACTCCGCAGCCGGCCAGGAAGCCGAAGGCCGCGATCGCGACCGGCACCCGCCGGCGGGCCACCAGGCGAATGAACCCGAGCCGGCCGCCAAAGGCGCGCCCGACCGCGGCAGCCGCCCGCCGGAGAGGATCCCGCACCCCCGCCTCTCTGGCCAGCAGGGCCTCGCGGTTGAAGCCGGCCATGCCCATTCGCAGCAGGATCACGGCGGTGACGGTCATCAGCGCCGCGAAGCCCCAGAGCAGCTCGCCGCGGCCGACCAGGATTAGCGCCGCCTCCAGCTGGAGCACGACCGACATCGGCAGGATGATGAAGGAGGCCATCACGTTGGCCGCCCGCATGGTGCGCGCGTTGGCGCTCACGATCACGGCGCCCGCCACCATGGCCGCCACCTGGCAGATGGTGCTGACCGCCAGCGAGACCAGGACGTCGAGCGGGAAGTAGCCCAGGCCCGGGAAGACCGCCAGGCAGTAGACGATCAGGCCGCCGTAGCAGAGGGCCAGCGAGATGGCCAGGACCGAGGCGACCTTGCCGGCGTAGATCTCCGCCTCCCGCAGCGGCGTGCTCAGCAGCACCTCCAGGGTGGCCCGCTCCCGCTCGCCCACAAAGGACTCCAGCGCCAGCACCAGCGAATAGCTGGCGGGCAAGAAGACGACGAAGAACGCGCCCACGACGCTGAGCCGGTCGACCACCTGGCTGCCGCCGCCGAAGTAGGCGAGGCCGCGGATGCCGAGCGCGGTGGCGATCGGGATGCCGACCGCCAGGCCGGCCATTGCCAGCGCCAGGCGGAGGTCGGAGGCGGCGTCACCGAAGTCGCGCAGCGCGACCAGCCGCGCCTTACGCGGCTCGAACGTCATCCGGCCAGGCTCCCGCGTGCAACCTCGTCCTCCGCGCCGACGATGGTGAGGTAGATGTCCTGCAGGCCGGGCCAACGGCGCACGTCGCGCCGCGGCTTGAGGCCGGACTGGTGAGCCAGCTGGTCGAGGTCGCCCAGCGCCAGGACCCGCCCGGCGGACAGGATCCCGATCGAGCCCGCCAGCTGCTCGGCCTCGTCCAGGTTGTGGGTGCAGATCACCAGCGCGCAGCCGGCGGCCTGGAGACCCTTCAGGTACTTCCACGCCCGGCGCGTGCTGTCGGGGTCCAGGGCCGAGGTCGGCTCGTCGGCCAGCACCAGCCGGGGCTGGTGGAGGGTGGCCCGGATCAGCGCCACCTTCTGCCGCATCCCCTTGGAGAAGCTTCCCAACCATCGGTCGGCGGCATCGGCCAGGTCGAAGAGGTCGAAGAGCTCATCGATCCGCCCCTGGAGCCGGCCCGGCTCGACGCCGTAGACGGCCCCGAAGTACTCCAGGTAGGCACGCGCCGACATCCGCTCGTAGAGGCCGGGCACCTCGGGCATGAAGCCGACCCGGGCCCGGGCGGCCGCCGGGTCTTCGGTGACGTCGATCCCGTCCACCTGGACGCGCCCCTCCGTGGGGAGCAGCACCCCGGCCATGCAGCGCAGCGCCGTCGTCTTGCCGGCGCCGTTGCGGCCGAGGAGGACCAGGCAGGAGCCGGCCGACACCCGGACGCTGAGCTCGTGCAGGGCCCAGACCTCTCCGTAGCGCTTGGCCAGTCCGGAGACTTCGAGCACCAGCGGATTTTGCCCGTTTGCAGGCCGCTGAAGAAGGGGTAGCCCGCCTTGAGGCGGCATCGGCGCTCTAGCGCCCTGACGGCCGAGATGGCTGCCAGCGGGCCCCGGCGGCCGCGTCCCCCGCAAGGCGGGGACCCCAGCCGGAAGATGCACTCCTAGCCCGCCACCCGCTGACTAGCCTCTCGCCTCGCCAGGATCGCCAGATCATCCGATGCCCCTTTTCAAGCGCCCTGCTGGGAGCGTCAAGCCACCACCTTTACAATCGGAACGACTTGATCGGGCGGAGGCGGAGGGCGGCCGCCGGAGGCCTGCTCGGACTGCTCACGGAGACCCGCGACCTGGTGGGGCGGCTGGTGCGCGAGAACCGCCGGCTGAAGGCGCGCAATCTGAGCCTGGAGAAGCAGCTTGACCGGGTCAGCCGCGGCTGGGACGAGCTGCGGAAGCTGGCTCGGTCAGCGCCGCGCCGGCCCCGGCGCTAGCCCCTAGCCGCTAGCCTCCACTTCCGCCGGGACCGCCGGGACCCCGGGCCTGCGCCTCCCGCGCGCGCCGATACCTCTCCTCGGCCAGGGCCGGATCGCCGCGCCGCTCGGCCACCCGCGCCAGGGCGCGCCAGGTCCAGCCGGCCAGCTGCCTTTCGCCCAGCTCATCCGACATGCGGATGGCCTGCTGGAGGTCGTCTTCGGCCTCGTCCAGGCGCCCCAGCTCGCGCTTGATGATGCCGCGCTCGGCGGTGGCGTCGGCCAGCTCCCAGCGGGCACCCAGCTCGGCAAAGATCGCGATCCCGCGGTCGAGCTCATGCAGCCCCGCCTCGAGCTGGCCGAGATCACCAAAGACGCGCCCCTTCTGGACGGCCGTGATCCCGACGTTGAACTGGTCCCCGCCGTCCTCGGCCAGCGCGCCGGCCTCCTCGACCAGCCGCAGCGCCTCCCGTAGCCCGGCCGGGTCCATGTCGCGTTGGTTGATCGAGAGCGCGGTCAGCGCGCGGACACGGGACCAGCGGTCCTTGGGGTCGGCGATTTCGAGCACGCGCCGCCAGATCGCCTCTGAGCTCTCGAACTCCTCCCGCGTCCAGGGCACCCAGCCGGCGAAGATCAGGGCGCGGGCGATGGCCCAGCGGTCGCCGGTGGCTTCGGCCGCGGTCAGCGCTCGGTCCAACAGCTCCTGGGCTTTGTCCAGGTCGGCCTCGACGTTGATGGCGATGTCGCCCAGGAAGCGCAGGGCCAGGGCCAGCGTGACCTGGTCCTGGTGCTCCTCGCCCAGCGCCACCGCGCGCGTCAGGGCATCGGCGGCGGCCGGATACTCGCCCAGCCAGTAGCGCGCCTCTCCCATTCCGGCCAGAGCCCGCGCCTCGCGCACGCCCCAGCCTGGCTCGGCGCCGGCGAGCGCCAGCGCCCGCTCATAGGCGTCTACGGCGGCGCGGCTCTCCATCCGGCGCCGGGCCCGGTCGCCCGCCACTACCAGCCCGCTGGCGGCGCGCTCCACGACCGTGCGGTCGTTGGGATCCAGGTCCAGCGAGGCGATCGCCGCCCGCTCCAGGTGGTCGGCCGCCCAGCGTGGATGACCTGCCTGCTGGAGGGCGTCGGCGACCCGCAGATGAAGCCGGAGCCGCTCGCGCTTCGGCAGGCTGCCGTACGCCACCTCGCGCAGGGTGGCGTGGCGCAGCCGGTAGTACGGCTCCTCCTGGCTGGCCTGCTCTCGGATCAGGATCTCTGCGTCCTCCAGCTGCCGGAGCTCCTCGGCGGTGGCCTCCTCGTCGACGACGGCCAGCTCCTCGAGGTCGAAGCCGTAGAGGAAGACCGCGGCCCGGCGGGCCAGCTCCCGCAGCCTCGGCGGCAACGCGTCGAGCCGGGCGGCGACGACCGCCTGCACGGTCGGCGGAAGGCTGGCGGCGCCGTCCTGGCGGCCGTCGGTCACCAGCATGCCCGTCGTCTCGATGATGAAGTAAGGGTTGCCACCGGCTCGGGCCGCGATCCGCGCCGCCTGCGCGTCCTCGATGCGGCCGCCGCCCGCCTGGCGCACCAGCTCGACCGACTCTTCGCTCGAGAGGGGCTCGAGGCGGATGAGGACGGCGTTGCCGCTCCCAGCTCCCCAGCTCGGCCTCAGCGCCAGGAGCTGGTCGCGAGCCAGCGCCATCACCAGGGCGCGGCGGCGGCCCCGGCGGGGCCGGGCTCCCAGACGCTCAATCAGGTCGAGCATCGGCGCCGCCAGCGCGTGCACGTCGTCGAAGACCAGCACCACCGGCGCGTCGCGGGCGAGGCCGTCGACCAGGGCCAGGAAGCCGGCCTGGACCTCGGGCACGTAGGCCGACTCCTCCTGCGTCTCGGCCAGGGCGAAGAGCATGCCAAGCCGGTCGGCGGTCCGACCCGCCTCTGCGGGCTCGCCGGCCCCTGCCGCCAGCTCGCGCAATCGGCGGCGCAGCGTCTCCGGCGAGCCGCCTTCCCTGACCCCCGCCAGCTCGCGTACGATCGCCGCCGCCGGCGCGAAGGTGGCTGTGTCCACGTACGAGCGCGAGACCCCGTGCAGGACGGCGACCTCGGGGCCCAGCCCGGCTACCAGCTCGTCGGCCAGCCGCGTCTTGCCGATACCGGGCTCGCCGATGACGGTGGCCAGCACTGGACGGCCGGTGCTGGAGGCGAGGTCGAAGCTCTGGCGGAGGACGGCCTGCTCGCCGGAGCGGCCGACGAAAGGAATCGTGCGCCGGGCCGAGCGCGTGGTCAGCTGCTCGACCGGGAATGCGCTCAGCCGGCGGTCGAAGCCGCGAGCCCGGATCCTGCGTCCCGGTCCAAAGGTGACGGCGCTGTCGGTCAGGGCTCGGGTCGTGGGGCCGGCCAGGACCTGGTCCGGACGGGCCGACGTCTGCAGGCGGGCGGCCATGTTCACGACCGGGCCCGTCACCAGGAGCTGGCCGGCCGGGCCGCGCCCGGTCGCCGCCTCGCCGGACTCCACTCCGACCCGCACCTCCAGCGGCTCCGCCAACCCCAGCTGGCGGCCCAGCCGGCGGACCCGACCCCGGATGGCGAGGCCCGCCCGCACCGCCCGCAGGGCGTCGTCCTCGTGCACGTGGGGAACGCCGAAGACCGCCATCACCGCGTCGCCGATGAACTTCTCCGGATGCCCGCGCAGCGCCTGCAGCTCCTCGCTGGCGGCATCGAAGAAGCTGCCCAGGACCTCGCGGGCGCGCTCTGGATCCAGCCGCCGGGAAAGCCCCGTGGAATCGACCAGGTCGGCGAAGAGGACCGTCACCAGCTTGCGCTCCTCGGTCTCCAGCAGCTCCCCGACCACGGCCCCGCAGTGGGGGCAGAACCGGGCACCGGCGGGCAACGGCTGGCCGCAGACGGAACAGGTCATCAGCTCTCTCTAATTAGAAGCCCACCGGCGCCGCGTTCAGTCCCGCGGCAGGTACCTCGGCAGCTCGGCCAGGCTGGGCAATCCCTGGGCGTCGAGGTGGGCGGCGATGCCGTCGTGCACGCGCTGGATGGCCCCCGAGTCGACGAAGGTCGCCGTTCCCACCTGCACCGCGGCGCAGCCGGCGACCAGGAACTCGAGCGCGTCCTCGGCGGTGGCGATGCCGCCGATCCCGAGGACGGGGATTCGCACGGCGCGGGCCGCCTGGTGTGCCAGGTGCAGCGCCAGAGGCCGGATCGCCGGCCCCGAGAGGCCGCCGGTCCGGAAGGAGAGACGGGGCCGCCGGGTGTGGAGGTCGATCGACATGCCGACGAAGGTGTTGACGGCGCAGAGGGCGTCGGCGCCGGCGGCCTCCACGGCCCGCGCCACCTCGGCGATGTCGGTCACCATCGGGGTCAGCTTCACCCAGACCGGCAGCCCGGTGCGCCGGCGGACGGCTTCGGTCACCTGGGCCGCGGCCCGCGGGTCGTTGCCGAAGTAGATTCCGCCCTGCTCCACGTTGGGGCAGGAGATGTTGACCTCCAGGCCGCTCACGCCCGGCACTCCGTCGAGGCGGGCGGCCAGCTCGCCGTACTCGGCCACCGATTCGCCGTTGACGTTGACCAGCACCGGGAAGTCCCAGGCCGCCCACAGCGGCGCGTAATCCCAGATCAGGGCTTCCACACCCGGGCCCTGGAGGCCGATCGCGTTCAGCATGCCGGCGGGCGTCTCCACGATGCGGGTCGGCGGCGTGCCCGCCCGGGGCCGCAGGAAGATCCCCTTCGACACCATTCCCCCCAGCGCCCGGCGGTCGAGCAGCGGCACCTCGGTCCCATAGCCGAAGGTGCCGGAGGCGGCCAGGACGGGGCCCCGCAGGCGCAGGTTGCCGAGATCGACGCTCAGATCCACGGTCACCTGGCCACCGCGTAGTGCAATTGCGAGGGCAGCGCCTCCCAGTCGACGTCGGCCGCCCGGTAGACCGGCCCCTCGGTGCAGGCCCGGTCGTAGCCGCCCCGGCGCAGCGGCACCGCGCAGCCCAGGCAGACGCCGGTGCCGCAGCCCATGTAGGTCTCGACCGCCACCTGCGCCTCCGGCCACCGCTGGGCGACCGCGGCCAGCATCCGGTTGGGGCCGCAGGCCAGCAGTTGGGCGCCCTCCGGCGCCGCGGCCACGGCCGTCCCCCGCACACCTTGGGAACCGTCGTCGGTGGCCCAGACCACCCGGTCGCCCTCCCACTCCCGGCAGAGCTCGGCCGCCGTGCGGGCTCCGTGCACCCAGGTCACGCTGAGGCCCAGGGCGTGGGCCTCGCGGGCGGCGAGCGGCATCGGGGCGACGCCCAGCCCACCGCTGACCAGGACCACGTCGCCGGCCTGCGCGTCCAGCCGGAAGCCGCGGCCCAGCGGGCCGAGGCAGGAGACGGCGTCGCCCGGGCGCAGGCCCAGGAGCTGCGCGGTGCCGGCGCCGACCGCCTTCAGAACCACCTCGACCCGGTCGTCTTCCGCCCGGTAGACGGAGAAGGGGCGGCGCAGCAGCGGACCTTGTCGCAGGCCCAGATTGACGAACTGGCCGGCCCGGGTCGCGGCCGCGATCGGAGCCGCCTCGAAAGCCAGCACCCAGGTGTCGCGCGCGACCTGTCTCTTCGCCACCAGCGCGGACTCAAGCTGATGCATCGGCCGTCCTCCACTCCTGGATCGTGCGCACCTCCAGCTCGCCGTCCGCCGAGACCGCCGACTCCACCAGGGCCGCCGCAGTGTCCAGGGACGTGAAGCAGGGGATGCGGCGCTCGACCGCGGCGCGCCGGATCTCGAACCCATCTCGCATCACGGGCAGCCCGTCGGAGCCCACCCGCGACCCGGAGAGCGTGTTGATCACCAGGTCGACCTCGCCGCCGGTGATCACGTCCAGGACCGTCGGCCGCTCGCCGCCGATCTTGCTCACCACCCGCGGGGAGAAGCCGGCGGCCCGTAGCGCCAGCGCGGTGCCCTCGGTCGCCAGCAGCCGATACCCGAGCTGCACCAGCCGGGACGTGATCGGCAGCAGCTCCGGCTTGTCGGCGTCGGCGATCGTGAGCAGCGCGCCGGCCCCCGGCCGCACCGAGACGCCGGCCGCCAGGAAGGCCTTGCGCAGCGCGTGGGAGAGGTCGCGCGCGATGCCGATGGCCTCGCCGGTCGACTTCATCTCCGGGCCCAGGTAGGAGTCGACCGCCGGCAGCTTGCCCATCGAGAAGACGGGCGCCTTCACGGCCACCAGGGGAAGAGCCGGCACCAGCCCCGTCTGGTAGCCGAGCTCCTGCAGGCGCTCGCCCAGCATGACCCGGGTGGCGAGGGCAACCATAGGTACGCCGGTGACCTTGCTCAGGAAGGGCACCGTTCGGGAGGAGCGCGGGTTCACCTCCAGGACATACACGCGCCCGCGGTGCACGACGCACTGCATGTTGACCAGGCCGCGAAGCTGGAGCCGGCGCGCTATCCGCACGGTGTAGTCGACCACCGCCTCCAGCTCGGCCGGCTCCAGCCCGGGGG
>DATGVT010000231.1:0-7182 GCA_035300005.1 Candidatus Acidiferrales bacterium | reverse complement strand
TCCTCGTTCCAGGCCGCCCGCACCGAGCCTTCCAGGTCGCCGCCCTGGGCTCCGATCCCGGGCAGCAGGAAGGGCAGGTCGGGCGCCGCGCGGCGGACCTCCGCCACCTGCTCGGGCGCCGTGGTGCCCACCACCAGCCCGACGTTGCCGGCGCCGTTAACGCGCTGCGCCATCTCCACCACCCGCAGGTAGAGCGGCCGGCCGCCGGCGTCCAGGTGCTGCAGCTCCTGGGCGCCCGGGTTCGAGGTCCGGCAGACCAGGTAGACGCCGCGGTCCGCGCGCCGCGTGAACTCCGCCAGCGAGTCGGAGCCGTGGTAGGCGTGCAGCGTCACGGCGTCCATGCGCAGTGCGTCAAAGACCGCGCGGCTGTAGGCCTCCATCGTGCTCGGGACGTCGGCGCGCTTGGCGTCCAGCAGGAGCGGAACGTCGGCCGGGACCAGGTCCCGCAGCTCGGCCAGGGCCTGCCAGCCCGCGGGCCCGTACTGCTCCCAGAAGGCGGAGTTCGGCTTGTAGCAGCAGGCCAGGCCGGAGGTGCGCCGGATCACCTCCTGGCAGTGACGCAGCGCGCCCGCCGCTCCCCCCGGGATTCGCTTGGGGTCGGGGTCCAGCCCGACGCAGAGATGTGAGCGGCGCGCGTTCGACGCGGCGCGCAGGCGCTCGAAGTACGGCTGCGCCGGTCTCAAGGGGCTGTCAAGCCTGCGTATATCTGGCGGCCATGGCGGCAGCCTTGCGGCGGCCGCGCTCGGCCAGCCGGCAGTAGGCGCAGACCTCCGCCGTGGTCGGCTGGCCGCAGCTCGCGCACTCGCGCAGCACGACCGGCTCCCTGTCCGCGCTCACCGCCTTCCGGCCGCCGTCCAGGAACCCGAGCAGGAACCGCTGCTTGGCCCCCGGCTGCTGCTCCTCCAGCGTGTTCAGCATGTCCTTGTAGAGGAGGGACTTGGCGCCCTTCGCCATCGGGCACTCCTCCAGGATGTAGTCGATCCGCTCCACGATCGCGTACGCGGCGGTGTCCCGCTCGGCCAGGCGGTAGAGCGGCTTCACCTTGCGGACCAGCCTCGGGTGCGTGCTCTCCAGGACGGGACCCTGGCGGCCGAGGAAGTCCGTCTGCCAGTGCACGACGTTGCCGAACAGCGTCGCCGCCTCGTCGTCCAGGTTGTGGCCGGTGGCGACGACCGGGTAGCCGAGGTCGGCCGCGACCTTGTTGAAGTGGTAGCGCTTGACGGTGCCGCAGGCGGCGCAGGGCTTGCCGCTGCGGGCGTCGCGCAGGTCGGGCACCGTGAAGCCCTGGCCTTCCTCGAGGTCGACCTGATGCAGCCGGAGGCCGTGCTTGTCCGCGAAGGCCTCGGCCTTGGCCTGGGAGCGGCGCGAGTAGTCGGCGATCCCGAGCCGGATGTACATGCCGTCCGCCTGGTAGCCGAGGCGGGTCAGGGCGTGCCAGAGGGCGAGGCTGTCCTTGCCGCCGGAGACGGCGACCAGTACGCGCTCGTCGCGGTGGAACATGCGGTCGTGGTCGACTGCCCGCTGGACCTGGGCCCGGAACCAGTCCGGGTAGCAGCGGGCGCAGAAGGCCGAGCGGTGTCTGCGGACCTCGACCTGCGCCGGGGCCCGGCACTTGAGGCAGCGCATTACCTGGTTCCACCTGAGATCACGGGCCAGATCTCGAGCTGGTCCTCGGCCCGCAGGCGGACGTCGCGGGTCAGGATGTCCTCCCCCCTCAGCACCAGGTAGGCGTCCTGGTGGAGCCTGAGCGTGCGCAGCAGGTCGGCCACGGTCGCGGCCTCCACCTCGCGCGCCTCCCGGTCGGGGAGGATGACCACCCTCACGGCCCCATCCTAACCATCCCCAGGAGGCACAATGAAGTCGTGGAAACGCACGTCGCGCGACCACTGCGGATCGCGCTGGCCCAGATCGACACCACGGTCGGAGACCTGGAGGGCAACGCCCAACGCATCGAGCAGTGGATCGGCCGCGCCCACCAGGCCGGCGCCGACCTGGTCGCCTTTCCGGAGCTGGCGCTGACCGGCTACCCGCCGGAGGACCTCCTCCTCAAGCCCTCCTTCATCCACGACAACCTCCGCCACCTGGAGAAGGTGGTGGCGGCGACCGAGGGGATCGCCGCCGTGATCGGCTTCGTCGACCTGGACGGCGACATCTTCAACGCCGCCGCATTCGCCAGCGACGGAGTGCTGCGGGGCGTTTACCACAAGGTCTACCTGCCCAACTACGGCGTCTTCGACGAGGAGCGGTACTTCCAGCGCGGCCGGCGCTCCCCCCTCTTCGAGCTGGGCGGGGTCCGGATCGGCGTCTCCATCTGCGAGGACGCCTGGTACCCGACCGGGCCGATCTCGGTGCAGGCGGACCACGGGGCCGAGCTGCTGGTCAACATCAACGGGTCGCCCTACCACGCCGGCAAGCGTCACCTGCGGGCGAACATGATCGGCACCCGCGCCTCCGACTCCCACGCCTTCGTCGCCTGGGTCAACGCCGTCGGCGGTCAGGACGAGCTGGTCTTCGACGGCAACTCGATGATCTTCGGCCCCGAGGGAGACCTGCTGGCTCACGCCCCCTCCTTCCAGGAAGCCCTGCTGGTGGCCGACCTGGACGTAGGCTCGGTCTTCGGCCACCGGCTGCACGACACCCGCCTGCGCCGGGAATCGCAGGGGGCGGTGCACCTCGACCTCGAGGTCTCCGAGGTGGTCGTCTCCGAGCGCCCCGCGCGACGGCGGACGAAGCACCTGCCGGCGCCGCTGGACGCGCCCCTCGACGGCGCCGAGGAGGTCTACGCGGCGCTGATGCTGGGCACCCGCGACTACGTGCGCAAGAACGGCTTCCAGAAGGTGGTGCTGGGGCTCTCGGGCGGGATCGACTCGGCGCTGACCGCGGCGGTGGCGGCGGACGCCCTGGGCCCAAGCAACGTGATCGGCGTGCTGATGCCCTCCCGCTACACCTCGAAGGCGAGCCTGGAGGACGCCTCGCTGCTGGCCGAGAACCTGGACATCCAGACCCTGGAGATCCCCATCCAGGAGACCCACCGGGCCCTGGAGTCCACTCTCAGGGACGCCTTCGGCGACGGCCCCCCGGACATCGCGGAGGAGAACCTGCAGCCGCGCATCCGGGGCACCATCCTGATGGGCCTCTGCAACAGGTTCGGCTACCTGCTGCTCTCCACCGGCAACAAGTCGGAGCTGGCGACCGGCTACTGCACGCTCTACGGCGACCTGGCGGGCGGTTTCGCCGTGCTCAAGGACATCACGAAGCTGATGGTCTACGAGCTCTGCCGTCACCGGAACTCCCTGGACGGGGAGGTCATCCCGGAGCGGGTGCTGAAGAAGGCGCCCTCGGCCGAGCTGCGGCCGAACCAGAAGGACACGGACAGCCTTCCCCCCTACGAGGAGCTGGACCCCATCCTGCGCGGCTACGTGGAGGAGGATCTGAGCTTCGAGGAGCTGGTGGCGGCTGGGCACCGGCCGGAGACGGTCGCGCGCGTCATCCAGCTGGTGGACCGCAGCGAGTACAAGCGGCGGCAGGCGCCGCCCGGGGTCAAGATCACGCCTCGCGCCTTCGGCCGCGACCGCCGGATGCCGATCACCAACCAGTACGCCCCCGACGGGATCAGGGCGAGGCCGGCGCGCAAGTCGACCAGGGCATAAACTAAGCCTATAGCAGCCATAGACAGGAGCTATCGTGCCTGACCGCTTCGACGTCGCGGTGATCGGGGGCGGGCCCGGCGGCTACGTGGCGGCCATCAGGGCCGCCCAGCTGGGAGCGCGCACCGCCATCGTCGAGAAGGACCGCCTGGGGGGCACCTGCCTCGTCCGCGGCTGCATCCCGACCAAAGCCCTGCTGCAGTCCTCCGAGCTCTGGTCACTGGTCCAGCGCGGCCCCGAGTTCGGCCTCCGGGCCGAGAAACTGAGCTTCGACTGGGCGGCCGCCCAGAAGCGCAAGACGGCGGTCGTCGACCAGCTGGTGAAGGGGGTCGAGGGCCTGATGAAGGCGAACCGGATCCAGGTCTTTTCCGGCTCGGGCGTGCTCGCCACAGGAGGCCGGATCCAGGTCGGCGGCGACGGCCTGGAGGCGAAGGACGTGGTCATCGCCACCGGCGCGGTCCCGGCACGGATCCCGATCCCGGGGGCGGAGCTGGCGATCGACTCCGACCAGATCCTGGAGCTGAAGGAGGTCCCGCCCCGGCTGGCGGTGATCGGCGGCGGAGTGGTGGGCATGGAGTGGGGCGCGCTGTTCGCGGCCCTCGGATCGAGGGTCACCGTGCTCGAGCTGCTGCCCCAGATCCTGCCCATGGTCGAGGCCGACCTGGTCGTCGCCTACCGCCGCCACTTCGAGGGCCTGGGCGGCGCGATCCACACCGAGGCCAGGGTGTCCCAGATCAATGAGTCAGGGGACGGGCTCGAGGTTCACTTCAGCAAGGGAGGTGAAGGCGGCCGCGTGGAGGCCGACCAGGTGCTGCTGGCGACCGGCCGGCTCCCCTACACCGCGGGCCTGGGCGCGGAGGCGGCCGGGGTCGAGATCGAGCGCGGCCGGGTCCGGGTCGACGAGCACCTCCGGACCACCGCCGACCACGTCTGGGCGATCGGCGACGTGATCGGGGGCATCATGCTCGCGCACGTCGCCTCCTACGAGGGCATCTGCGCGGTCGAGAACATCGGCGGCAGCCGGCTGCGCAGCCCCGACTACCACGCCGCTCCCAACTGCATCTACACCGACCCCGAGATCGCCCACGTGGGCCTGGGCGAGAAGGAGGCCCGGGAGCAGGGCCTCGAGGTCCAGGTCGGCCGTTTCCCCTTCGCCGCCTCCGGCCGGGCTCTGACGCTCGGGCAGTCCGAAGGCTTCGTGAAGGTGGTGGCCGGGGCCCGCGACCGGAAGATCCTGGGCGTCCACATGGTCGGCCCCCGGGTCACTGACCTGGTGGCCGAGGCGACGCTGGCGGTTCAGCAGGGGCTGACCCTGGACCAGCTCGAGCTGACCATGCACGCTCACCCCACGCTACCTGAGGCGCTGCTGGAGGCGGCGCTGGCGGCAGAGGGGCGGGCGATCCACATCCCGAACCGTCCAGCGCATCGGCAGGAGGAGGTGAGACCCGAGGTGGCCAGGACCGTGGAAGAGAAGAAGCCCGAGGAGCGGTCCCAGGACGGGCCCAAGACCGCGATCGACTCCAGCCCGCAGGCGCTGGAGCTGAGGAAGGAGAACCGCGGCCGCCTCCTGAAGCTGCACCGCCTCATGTACCTGATCCGCCGCTTCGAGGAGCGGGCGCAGGAGCAGTACACGAAAGCCAAGATCGGCGGCTACTGCCACCTCAACCTGGGCGAGGAGGCGACGGTGGTGGGCGGGATCCTGGCCCTGAAGGCGGAGGACTACATCTTCACCAGCTACCGCGAGCACGGGCACGCCATCGCCCGTGGCGTCGACCCCCGGAGCGTAATGGCCGAGCTCTTCGGCCGCGAGACCGGCACCTCGCACGGGCGCGGCGGCTCGATGCACATCTTCGACTCCGGGCTGAGGTTCATGGGCGGCTACGGGATCGTGGGCGGCCACCTGCCGCTGGCCACCGGCGCCGCCTTCGCACTGAAGTACCAGCAGAAGAAGGACATCGTCTTCTGCATGTTCGGCGACGGCGCCGTCAACATCGGCGCCTTCCACGAGTCTCTCAACTACGCCAAGGTGCAGCACCTCCCGGTGGTCTGGTACTGCATCAACAACCAGTACGGCATGGGCACCGCGGTGGAGCGCGCATCGGCCGTCAAGGACGTCTACAAGCGGGCCTGCGCCTACGACATGGAGGCGATCCAGGTCGACGGCATGGACCTGCTTGCAGTGCTGAACCAGACCCGCGAGGTCGTGGAGAAGACCCGCGCCGACGGGGAGCCGCGCTTCATCGAGGCCGTCTGCTACCGCTTCCGGGGCCACTCGGTGGTCGACCCCGACAAGTACCGCTCGGAGGCGGAGAAGGAGAAGTGGAAGCGGAGCGACCCTGTCGTCGGCTTCGAGCACCGGCTGAAGGAGGCCAGGATCGCCGGCGAGGAGGACTTCAAGAAGGCCTACGACCAGGTGGACGCGCAGGTCGAGGACGCGATCCGCTTCGCGGACCAGAGCCCCAACCCGCCGGTCGAGGAGCTCTACCGATTCCTGTACTCGGGAGAGTGGGAGAGGGAGAAGGTCGGCAATGCCTGAGAAGCTCTTCCGGGCCGCCCTGCAGGAGGCGCTGCGCGAGGAGATGGAGCGCGACGAGCGTGTGTTCCTGATCGGCGAGGACATCGGCCTCTTCGGCGGCGCCTACCGCATCACCGAGGGACTGCTAGACCGCTTCGGCGAGAAGCGGGTCGTCGACGCCCCCATCGCCGAGGAGGTGATCGTCGGTTCCGCCATCGGCGCCGCCATGGCCGGGCTGAGGCCGGTCGTCGAGATGATGACCATCAACTTCTCGCTGCTGGCCTACGACCAGATCGTCCAGAACGCAGCCAAGATCCGCTACATGTTCGGCGGCGAGGTCTCGGTGCCGATGGTGGTGCGCCTGCCGGGCGGGGCCGGGCACCAGCTCTCCTCCCAGCACTCGCACAGCTTCGAGGTCCTCTACAGCTTTATCCCCGGCCTGCTCGTGGTCGCGCCGACCACGCCCGAGGACGCCAAGGGCCTGCTCAAGTCGGCCATCCGGACCGACAACCCGGTGATGTTCCTGGAGTCGATGAGCCTCTACAACTCACGAGGCGAGGTGCCCGATGGCGACTACACGACGCCGATCGGCAAGGCCGCCCTGCGCCGCTCGGGCTCGGACCTGACGCTCATCGGCGTCTCCCGACAGGCGGTGCTCGCCACCGAGGCGGCCAGGCAGCTGGAAGAGCAGGACGTCGACGCCGAGGTGATCGATCTCCGCAGCCTGAGGCCGCTGGACTGGAAGCCGCTGGTGGAGTCGGTGCGGAAGACCGGCCGCTGCCTGGTCGTCGAGGAAGGCTGGCCCACCTACGGGGTCTCAGCGGAGATCGCGGCCGGCCTGCAGGAGCGCTGCTTCGACCATCTGGACGCCCCCATCCTGCGGCTGGGCGGCGCCGAGGTGCCGATGCCCTACAACCAGCAGCTGGAGAAGGCCGCCATCCCCTCCTCGCAGGACATCGTCCGGATGGCGCTCAAGACCGTCGGCAAGAACGGAGGCTAGCGGCCAACCCGCGCCATGAC
>DATGVT010000230.1:0-3884 GCA_035300005.1 Candidatus Acidiferrales bacterium | reverse complement strand
CTTTCCGAGCGCCAGGCCAAGGCGGTCCTCGACCTGACGCTACGCCGCTTGACCCAGCTGGAGCGGGCCAAGGTCGACGTGGAGTACGAGGACACGATCCGGCAGATCGCCTACCTGGAGTCCGTCCTGGCCAGCGACACCAAGGTTCGCCTGCTGATCCGCGAGGAGATGGAAGAGCTGGCCAAGAAGTACGGCGACGAACGGCGCACCGAGATCTCGCACCAGGAGGCGGGCGAGCTCTCGGCCGAGGACCTGATCCCCAAAGAAGATGTGGTCGTGACCCTGACGCACCGCGGCTACGTCAAGCGGCAGCCGGTGCGCACGTTTCGGGTCCAGAAGCGCGGGGGAGTCGGCCTCAAAGGAGCCCGGCCGACCGCCGGCGGCGAGGCGCCTACCGGGACCCGTGAGGAGGACTACGCCGAGCACCTCCTGATCACCCACACGCACGGGTCGATGCTCTTCTTCACCCAGAGCGGTCGCGTCTTCCAGCTGCGCGTGCACGAGATCCCCGACCGCGACCGGACGGCGAAGGGCCTGCCCGTCAACAACCTGATCGAGATCGGGCCCAACGAGCGGGTGACGGCCGTCTTCGTGCGCCCGGAGTCCGAGGACGCCGCCCGCTACATGCTGATGGTGACCAAGCGCGGCTACATCAAGAAGACGGCGCTCAAGGAGTATGCCAACGTGCGCCGCAACGGCCTGATCGCGATCAGCCTCCAGGCGGGCGACGAGCTCAACTGGGTGACTCCCACCCGGGGCACGGACGAGATCCTGATCGCGACCCAGCTGGGCAAGGCGATCCGCTTCTCCGAATCCGAGGTGCGGGCCATGGGCCGCGACACCCAGGGCGTCATCGGCATCCGCCTGGGCAAGGGGGATTCGGTGGCGGGCATGGTCGTGGTGGAGCCAGAGGCAGACCTCTTGGTCGTCACCGAGCGCGGATACGGCAAGCGCACTCCGCTCTCCGAGTATCCGCGCAAACACCGGGCCGGCCAGGGCGTCTTCACCCTGAAGGTCACGGACAGGGTCGGGCGGCTGGCGGCTCTGCGGACGGTCGCCGACCCCGAGGAGGAGATCCTCCTGATCACAGCCTCCGGCATGGTGCTCCGGACCGCCGTGGGTGACATCTCGCGCATCGGCCGCCAGACGCAGGGCGTGATCGTGATGCGGCCGGCTCCCGACGACACGGTGGTCGCCATCGCGCCGGTGGGAGGCTCGGAAGAGGAGGCCCCGAAGTGAGCGAGTCGGCCGGCACCGCCGGCCTCTGGCTGCTGGCGATCGCGGGGGCGGCACTGCTCCTGGAGCTGCTGCTGCTGGTGCCGTCGATCTGGGCGCTGCGGCGCCGGGCCCTCGCTCTCCGGGCGACCATGGAACGCGAGGGAGCGCTAACCCGTTCCGAGCTGCAGCGCCTGCGGCGGCTGCAGGGCGAGACCGAGGAGCTGCTGAAGCCATACCGGCGGCTGGCGCGGTTCCTATCCCATCCCCTGGTCCTGGCCCTATTCGCGTCCTGGCGGAGGCGGCGGGCGCCGGCGTGACCGAGGAAGGCGGCAAGCTGCTCGACACTCTCACGCCGCAGGACGCGGCCTTCCACGCGGTCGACACCGCGGTCAGCCGGGAGCGGGCGCGCCTGGCTCGCGACCTGCACGACGGCTTCGCCTCCGAGCTGGCGGCGGCGGTGGCCCTCTTCCGCTACTACTTCGAGTCCAACAACCGCGGCACGCCGGAGTCGGAGCAGTCGCTCCGCAACATCTACGGGATCCTGGAGGAGATGCTGAAGCACGTGCGCGGGATCCTGAGCGACATGCGGCCCCGGCGGCTGGGGCCGAGCAGCCTGGTCGAGGAGCTGCGCCACACGGCGGAGGAGTTCGGCCGCCTGTACTCGATCCGGGTCGAGCTCTGGATCTCCGGCAACGAGGAGGACCTGACCCCCACGCAGCGGGAGGTTGTCTATCACATCGTCAGGGAGGCGCTGACCAACGTCCGCCGGCACTCGGAGTCGGGCGTCTGCCGGGTCCGGCTGGCATTCGCGGCCAAGCCCTTCTTGATCGAGGTCACCGACGAGGGCAAGGGCTTCGAGACGGGAGGGACGACCGGCTACGGTCTGGTCGGCATGCGCGAGCGGGCGGCCGGCATCGGGGGCCGGCTGGAGATCGTCAGCACGCCCGCCAAGGGCACCACCGTCTTTCTGTTCGGGCCCGAGCTCCGCGGCGTCTAGCTAAAGGAGGTAGCCACCCTCCGCCTGCTGCGGCGCGTCCGGCAGCAGGTCCGCCAGCTGCTGGCGCGAGCGCAGGGCCAGCTTCTGCAGCACCGCCTCCACCAGGCGCTGGGCCTGGTCGCGCTCGACCCTCAGCCCGCTGGCGATCTCGGGCACCGACCAGCCCTGGCCCAGCATCTGGGCCGCCAGCTTCTCGCGCTGGCCGAGCTTGCCGAGCGGGCCGCTGAGCGCGGTCACGAAGGGTTCCAGCGTGAGCGCCAGGGCGCTGGCGTAGTCGATGTCGTCCTGGATGTACCAGTAGGAGCGGCGGTTGCCCAGGATCAGGAGGCCGACCGGGCGCTGGCCGGGCTTGCCGACCGGCGCGTAGATGAGCGCCGGCCACTGTTGCTCCCAGCTGTCCAGCCCGGGCGGGGTGGGCTGTTCGGTCAGGGAACACACGGTGAGCGGCCGGCGCTCGAAGAGGCAGCGACGGGCGAGCGGCGTCAGCTGCCGCGGACGCAAGAGCCAGCGGGCGTTGGGGTCGGAGGCCGCGATCGGCTTCAGGCGGCCGTCCTTCAAGCCGCCGATCACCCAGCGGTCGTTGGGGATCAGCTCCAGGGCCAGTCCCAGCCTGCGCCTGGCTTCGTCGAGGTCCGGGAGCTGGCCCATGGGACGAGGCTATCGGCGGCCGGCCGCGGAGTCCTCAGAGAGCATTCAGGAACTCCTCAGGATTCCCTGAAGGTGCTAGCGTGCCGGCGGGGGAATGGCGGCCAGGCTGCTGGTCGTGGACGATGAGCCGGCGACAGCGCGGGTGACCGCCGAGCTCCTGCGCCGCGCAGGTTATGAGGTGGATGTCGCCCACGGCGGCGTGGAGGCGTTGCAGCGGGTTCATTCCGGAGCGCCGGACCTGATGGTGCTCGACTACGACATGCCCGACCTGGAGGGCCCGGAGGTGCTGGAGCAGCTGCGTCGGCCCTCCGGCCGCGTCCCCTTCCCGGTCGTCATCCTGACTGGGGCGCGGGCCGGGACCGCCGAGCAAGTGCTGGGCCTCGAGCGCGGAGCCTCGGACTACGTCCTCAAGGGCGGCGACCGCCAGCTGCTGCTGGCTCGCATCCGGCGGGCGCTGCGCGACCACCTGGAACCGCCCACCGAGGTCGTGCGGGGGGCGCTGCGTCTGGATGTCACGGCGTGGCAGGCATGGCTCGGCGACCGGCGCCTGCGACTGGAACGGAAGCCGTTCCAGGTCCTACTCGAGCTGGCGTCGCAGGAGGGGCGGGTCTTCAGCCGCGCCGAGCTGCTGCGACGCATCTGGCGCACCGACTATGCGGGCTTCGACCACGCCGTCGAGCAGGCCGTCTACTCCGCGCGCAAGGAGCTCGGTCGGGCGTCCTGGATCGAGACCGTGGCGCGTCATGGCTACAGGTTCCGCACCCAGCGCTGACGCGGCCGGGCTGGCGAAGGCCCTGCACCGGCTGCGGTCGACGCTGGCCCGGCTGAAGGGCGAGCTGGAGCTGGCGGAGCTGGACGGCGTGGCGCCCGGCCCCGAGACTCGAGTGGCGCTGGAGGAGGCCTTGCTGCATCTGGAAGCGGCCGAGCTCGCGGCTCTCGTGGGTGGCCGGCGGGTGCTGGTGGCCGACGACGACGAACGCCTGGCGGTCCTGATGGCACGGCAGCTGAGGCGGGAGGGATT
>DATGVT010000229.1:0-2059 GCA_035300005.1 Candidatus Acidiferrales bacterium | reverse complement strand
CCGGGCCGCGGCCCCGCCTTCTAGCTCGCGCGCCGGGAACGCTCATAGCTGGCCATCACCTCGTCGCGCAGGTCGCCCCAGACGCGCTCGTAGATCTCCGCGAAGCCGGGGATGAAGCGCGCCTCGACCACGTTGCGCGGCCTTGGCAGCGGAACCGCATAGTCGCCCTTGAGGGTGGCGTCGGGGCCGGCCGTGAAGAGGAGGACCCGGTCGGAGAGGGCGATCGCCTCCTCCAGGTCGTGGGTCACGAAGAGGACGGTCGCCCCCTGCTCCTGCCAGAGGCCGAGCAGCTCCTGCTCCATCAGGGCCCGGGTCTGCGCGTCCAGGGCCGCGAAGGGCTCGTCCATGAGCAGGAGGGGAAGCCGGTTGATCAGCGCCTGGGCCATCGCCACCCGCTTGCGCTGGCCGCCGGAGAGCTGGTGCGGGAAGCGGTGCCCGAAGGCGCTCAGCCCGACCCGCCCCAGCCAACCGCGGGCGTCGGCTATGGCTTCGGCGCGGGGGCGGCCGCGCAGGAGCGGTCCCAGCACGACGTTGTCGAGGGCGGTCTTCCAGGGCAGCAGCGCGTCCTGCTGGAACATGTAGGCGGCCTCCCGGTTCACCCCCGCCACCGGGCGGCCGCCGGCGCCGACCGCGCCCGCGCTGGGCGCGAGCAGCCCGGCCACCAGGTTCAGCACCGACGACTTGCCGCAGCCGGTGGGACCGACCAGGGCCAGAAACTGCCCGCGCGGCACCGAGAAGGTGATCTCCCGGATGGCCGGGAAGGCCCCGTAGCGGAGGCCTACTCCGGCGAGTTCGACCTGGGTCTGGTAGTTCGCCACCGCTCGATCCAGCTGCCGCGAACCTCGGGATCCTGGCTGTCCTCGGCCAGGCTCCGGACCGCCTGCTCGACCCGGCCCGCGAAGGCACGAGAAGGCTCGCCCGGGCGCGGATGCAGCGGCTTGCCGATCCGGATCTCGACCGGCGCGGGGCGGATCAGCCGCTGGCCCTTCGGCATCACGCGGTGGCTGCCGGTGACGTGGATCGGCACCACCGGGGTGCGCGTCTCGGTGGCCAGGTGGCCGACCCCGGGCTTGAACTCCTGGAGGCGGCCGTCCGGCGAGCGCGTCCCCTCCGGGTACACGAGCAGGTGCCAGCCCGACTTCAGCAGCTGGCTGGAGCTGTGCAGGACCGCCTGGGCGCCCCCGGTGCGCGAGAAGGGGAAGGTGTTGAGCCAGAGGCTGACCAGCCGCCCCAGCAGCGGCCTCTTGTACCAGTAGTCGGCCGCTGCCGCCACCACCGTCCGCTCCCGGGTGCGGTCGGAGAGCGCGTGCAGCAGGAGCGTGGTGTCGGCGTGGCTCTGGTGGTTGGCGGCCAGGATGTGGGGGCGGTCGAGGTCCTCCACCCACTCCCTGCCCACGACCTTGGGGTGCGTCATCAGCTCGGTGAAGGGACCCGAGATCCAGCGCTGGATCAGGTAGCGGAGGCTGCGCACCGGCTCCAGCCGGGCCCAGCCGAGGTCGGACTCCCGCTCCGGCACCGCCGTGCTGGCGGGAGCCCAGCTCTGGGGGCGGGGCCCGTCCCAGCGCCAGCCCCGCCGGAGCCGGTCCAGGTCGCGGCGGAGCGAGCCCGCGGCGGCGGCCAGCTGCGGCAGCCCGCGCGAGCCCGAGTACCAGACCTCGTCTCTCATGACTAAGAAACGTCCGCCAGCAGGATCGGCGGGGTGCGCGCGTGGGTGATGCTCGGGTAGCGGCCCACCGTGTGCTCGGCCATCTCCAGGGCGTCCTCCAGGGTGCTCGCGCACTTGAAGCCCAGCCGGTGCACCGTCTCCCGCTCGCCGCCGACGATGATCACGTCACCCAGGTAGTCGAGCGCGAAGGCGGCCCAGTACCAGGCGTAGAAGGGATGCACGCCGTGGTAGGCGTATGAGCGCCGGTAGAGCTGGCGGTACCAGGGGTCCTCGGCGAAGCGCTGCTCGTAGCGCTCCTCGATCTGCAAAGGGTCGGTGGTGTCGGCCAGCACCTCGTCGTAGAAGTCGATGTAGCTCGGGTGCTGGATGGAGTCGAACTCGTAGCGGCAAGGG
>DATGVT010000228.1:0-2690 GCA_035300005.1 Candidatus Acidiferrales bacterium | reverse complement strand
AGCGAGGCGGCGGTGAAGAAGCGCAGGTGGGTGCGGTCGAGGAGGCCGTGGTCGGTGTAGTCAAAGCGTCCCAGCAGCACCTGGCGCCGGTTGTTGAAGTGGACGACGTTGGGGATGGAGACCGCGAGCAGGCCGGCCGGGGTGAGCACCGACTCGCGGATCCAGCGCAGGCTGGCCGCGGGGTCGGCCAGGTGCTCGAGGACGTCGGCGGCGACCACCACGTCGAAGCGGCCCCAGGCCTCGACCTTCTTCCGCGTCCGGGCCCCGGTCATGGACCCGTTCACCACCTCGAACCCGCGGCGCCGGGCCAGCCTGGCCGCCGCCGGGTCGAGCTCCACCCCGAACACCCGGCAGCCCCGGCGGTCGCGGATGGCGGCCGAGAGATAGCCGGAGGAGCAGCCCAGGTCGAGGACGCGACTGCCGCTCGGGATGAGCTCCAGGATCATGTTCTGCGCCGTGTCGAGCTCGCCGCCGGCGTGCAGGTGGTGGTAGATCACCGGGCCAATCGTAGGGGCGCTGGTATCCTTTAGCACTTAGAAGGCGGGAGTGCTAATGGAGGCCAGGAAGCAGCAGATTCTGCGCGCGGTCGTGAAGGAGTTCACGACCAGCGCGGTGCCGGTCGGCTCCCAGGCCCTGGCCAGGCGCTACTTCCTGAACCTGAGCTCGGCCACCATCCGCAACGAGCTGGCCGACCTGGCCGAGCTCGGCTACCTGGTGCAGCCACACACGTCGGCCGGCCGGATCCCGACCGACCGCGGCTACCGCTACTTCGTCGACTTCCTGATGGACGTGGAAGCCCTGCCCAGGCAGGTGAAGACCTTCATCGACGACGAGCTGAGGGGCGCCCCCCACGACCCCCTGGGCCAGGTGGAGCGGGTGGCCATGACCGTCGCGGCGGTGACCGGAAACGCGTCGGTGGTGACCGCGCCGCACGGCCCCCGGGCCCGGGTCAAGCACCTGGACCTGGTCTCGCTGGAGCCGACCGAGGCGCTGCTGATCCTGCTCGTGGAAGGCAACCTGATGCGCCAGCAGGTCCTCCGGCTGGAGAAGCCGCACACCCAGGCCGAGCTGAGCCGGCTGGCGGTGCGGCTCAACCGCGAGCTGGGTGGCAAGGATCGCTTCGACATCGGGGAGCCGGCGCCCAGGCCACCTTCGGAGCTCGAGCGCGCCGTGCTCCGGGTCCTCTCCGACGTGCTGGTCCAGTTCGAGCGCGGCTCCGAGACCCTGGTCGTCCACGATGGCGTCCGCAACCTCCTGCGGCAGCCCGAGTTCGCCGAGCACGCCCGGCTGCAGCAGGTTCTGGACGTGCTGGAGGAGACGCGCTACCTGGCCATCCTGCTCCGGGAGCTGATCGGTGACTCCGACCTCCAGATCGTGATCGGCTCCGAGAACAGCTCCAGCCAGCTGCGCGAGTGCACCGTCGTACTCACCACCTATGGCCCCAGCGACCGCATCCGGGGGGTGCTGGGCGCGGTCGGGCCGACGCGGATGCAGTACAGCCAGATCGTGGCCCGGCTGCGGGCGGTGGCGCGGACGGCGAGCGACCGGATGGCCGAGGCCGGCGCGTAGTGTCCCGCCGGGCACTGATCACGGGCATCACGGGCCAGGACGGCTCCTACCTGGCCGAGCTCCTGCTGGAGAAGGGCTACCAGGTGCACGGGATGGTCCGGCGCACCTCCAGCCTCAACCGCAGCCGAATCGACCACCTGTCCCACGCCCACCCCAGCCATTCGGAGGAGTCCCGCTTCCTCCTCCACTACGGCGACATGACGGACTCCGGCGGCCTCAACCGGCTGGTGAAGACGATCCGGCCGGACGAGATCTACAACCTGGCCGCGCAGAGCCACGTCCAGGTCTCCTTCGACCAGCCCGAGTACACCGCCGACGCCGACGGGCTGGGCGCGGTGCGGCTCCTGGAGGCGATCCGGACCAGTGGGCTCCAGACGCGCTTCTACCAGGCCTCCACCTCGGAGATGTTCGGCAGCGCCCCCCCGCCCCAGAACGAGCTCAGCCCCTTCCGGCCTCGCAGCCCCTACGCCTGCGCCAAGCTGTTCGCGCACTGGACCGCGGTGAACTTCCGCGAGGCGCACGGGCTATTCGCCTGCGGCGGCATCCTCTTCAACCACGAATCGCCTCGCCGGGGCGAGAACTTCGTCTCCCGCAAGGTGACGCGGGGCGTCGCCGCCATCCTGGCCGGCAAGCAGGCCAAGCTCCGCCTCGGCAATCTGGACGCCCGCCGCGACTGGGGCCACGCCCGCGACTATGTGCAGGCGATGTGGCTGATGCTGCAGCAGCCGGAGCCGGACGACTACGTGATCGGCACCGGCGTGAGCAGGTCCGTCCGCGAGCTGGTGGAGAGCGCCTTCGGCATGGTCGGGCTGACGGCGGGCGAGTACGTCGAGGTGGACCCGGCCTACGTCCGGCCGACCGACGTCGGCGAGCTGCGGGGCGACGCCTCGAAGGCCGCCAGGGAGCTTGGCTGGCGACCCTCGACCAGCTTCGAAGAGATGATCCGCGAGATGCTCGAGCACGACCTGCAGGCGGTTGGGCTGGATCCTGAGGTTCACCTGAAGCGCCAGCCGGTGGTTTAGGCGGCGCCCGGGTTTAGGTATCTACTGAGGGGATGACGTCACGCCGCAAACCACCGCCCGACGGCCCCGAGGGGCCTTCCGCCCGCTCCGAGCCCGAGG
>DATGVT010000227.1:0-8126 GCA_035300005.1 Candidatus Acidiferrales bacterium | reverse complement strand
GGACCCGGCCGGCAGCCTGGTCTCGGCCAGCCGGAGCCTGCTCTACGCCCGCGACCCCGCGGCCGCCGCGGCCGAGCTGAGGGACCGCATCAACCAGGTGCTGGCGGCGGCCAGGTGAGCAAGAACGCCAAGGAGGCCAAGGCGCCGCACACCGCCCGGCTGATCCTGACCGGGCACATCATCGACTCCATGATCCTGCCCTCGGTCATGGACCTGGTGATGGACCTGGGCGGCAACTTCAACGTCGAGGAGCTGATCGTCGGCAAGCACAAGACCGACCCCTCCTTCTGCCGCCTGGAGGTCAACGCCGAGAGCGCGGCCCAGCTCGACCGCATCGTCAGGCGCGCCCGCGAGCTGGGCGCCAAGGTCGAGGCAGAGCACCCGGTCCGCCTGGAGGCGGTGAAGAAGGCGGGCGTCTTCCCGGAGGGCTTCTACTCCACCTCCAACCTGCCCACCGAGGTCCTGCTGGGATCGCGCTGGGTGGCGGTCGAGAAGCAGGAGATGGACACCGCCATCGCGGTCGACGAGCGCGAAGCGAGAGCCTGGTGCGTCGCCTTCGGGCAGGCCTACCCCGGGCTCAAGGTGGTGGTCGGCCACGCCGGCGTCCGCGTGCTACCGCTGGAACGATCGCGGCAGACCGAGATCTTCAGCTTCATGGCCAGCGAGATCTCGGCCGAGAAGCCCAAGAAGCTGCTGATCTCCCGGATCGCGGAGGAGATGCGCCAGATCCGCTCCGAGGGTGGGCGGATCCTGGTCGTGGCCGGGCCGGCTGTGGTGCACACGGGGGCCGGCGTCTACCTGTCGCGGCTGATCGAGCTCGGCTACGTGCAGGTGCTCTTCGCCGGCAACGCGCTGGCGGTGCACGACGTGGAGGCGGCTCTCTTCGGCACCGCGCTGGGGATCAACCTGGAGAGCGGGCTGCCGATCGAGCACGGCCACGAGCACCACATGCGGGCGATCAACCGGGTCCGCCAGGCCGGCTCCCTGGCCGAGATGGTCCGCTCCGGGCACCTCAAGAGCGGGGTGATGAAGACCGCCGTCGAGCACGGGGTCGAGATCGTGCTGGCGGGCAGCATCCGCGACGACGGGCCCCTGCCGGAGGTCATCACAGACGTGGTGGAGGCGCAGGACCGCATGCGCTCCGCCGTGCCCGGGGTGCGGATGGCGATCATGCTGGCGACCATGCTGCACTCGATCGCCACCGGGAACCTGCTGCCGGCGACCGTGCGCACGGTCTGCGTGGACATGAACCCGGCCGTGGTCACCAAGCTGGCCGACCGCGGCAGCTGGCAGAGCGTCGGCCTGGTCACCGACGTGGAGTCGTTCTTGCGCGAGCTAGCGACCTTCCTGGAGGTGCAGCCGTCCTAGAATCTGGCGGCGATGGCTAAAGGTCGCGACAAGCAGGGCCGCGAGGCCAAGAAGAAGAAGAAGCCCAAGCTGCCGCCGCTGCCGCAGCTGGGCCCCAACGTCGACTTCCGGCACCATTCGGTCGTCGCCCCACCCGAGCCCAAGGCAGAGTAAGTCCCTGGCCTGGGTCTTCCTGGGCATCGGCGCCCTCGCCGGGCTGCTGGGCGGGCTCCTGGGCATCGGCGGCGGGGGCGTGCTGGTGCCCCTCCAGGTCACCTGGGCCAAGCTGGGCCAGCACCAGGCGCACGGCACCTCGCTGGCGGCCATCGTCCCGCTCGGGGTCGCGGGCGGGCTCGTCTACTACTTCGGCGGCCGCTCGCCGCAGGTCGACCTCCGGCTGGCGGTGCTGCTCGCCGCCGGCAGCGTGGTCGGAGCCTACCTGGGAGCGAGGCTCATGCGCCGGATCCCGGAGCGCGAGCTGCGCATGATCTTCGTCGCGCTGCTGGGGGTGGTCGGGCTCAAGGAGCTTCTGCTGCCGTGATCCTGCGCGATCTGCTGGCCGTGCTGAGCGGGCTGGTGGTGGGGGTGGCCAGCGGCGTGATCGGGATCGGCGGCGGGATCCTGCTGGTGCCCATCCTGGTGCTCGGCTTCGGCTTCGGCCAGCACCTGGCCCAGGGCACCTCCCTGCTGGCGGTCATCCCGACCGCGCTGTCGGGCGCCCTGACCCACAGCCGCTACGGCAACGTGGTCTGGCGAGCCGCGCTCTGGATGGGGCTGGGTGGCCTGCTGGGCGCCCTGGCCGGCGCCGCCCTCGCGCTCAGCCTGCCCAGGGAGGTGCTGGCGAGGGCCTTCGGGCTGCTGCTGCTCGTCTCAGCCTGGCAGCTGTGGCCCCGGGCCGCTGGGCCACCCGCTGAGAAAAGAGTCTGAGCGAGTCCCGCCGCCAGGAAGCACTGCGCCGGCTGCTCGGCAGCCGGACCCCGGGCGAGTGGGAGCCCCGCGTCCAGGACCTGGACCGTGCGCTGGTTGAGGGACGTCCTCCCCAGCTCTCGGCGGCAGAGTACGACCTCTGGCTGGCGCCTCTGATCCGGCTCCGGCTGCGCCGCGGCCTGATGCACGCCCTCGAGGAAGGGGCCATCCCGGCGGCAGCCGCGGCTCAGGTCCTGGGCTTCATCCGGCAGGGCCGCGGCCGCACCCGCCTCGAGGATCTTCTCGACCCCGCCGCCTTCCCAAACCTGGCCGCGGCTGACTTCCAGTTCCTGCGCCAGCTGAAGGCCAGGCTCCGGGAGGACCTGGTCCGGCTCCGAGACTCCGCCGCCGGCGCCCCCTCCACTTAGAATTGGTCCAACCATTGAACCAGGTCAGCATCCAGCAGGTCCGGCGCACGAAGGTCTACCAGGAGATCGTGGCGCAGATCCAGGCCCTGGTCGCCGAGGGCCGAATCCTGCCGGGAGAACGCCTGCCACCCGAGCGCGAGCTGGCCGAGCTCTTCCGGGCCAGCCGCAACTCAGTCCGCGATGCGTTGCGGGTGCTGGAGCAGATGGGGCTGATCGAGAGCCGCCACGGCGATGGCACCTACGTGGGCACGCTGCGCCCGGAGGAGCTGACCGAGCCGCTGGCCTCCCTGCTTCTGGCCAGCCATCAGCAGATGCGAGAGCTCTTCGAGGTCCGCCGGATCTTCGAGCCGGAGGTGGCCGCCTACGCGGCCGAACGGGCCAGCCCCGAAGACCTGGACGAGCTGGAGCAGATCCTGCGCAAGCAGCGCCAGGAGGTGGAGAGCGGCGGCACTGGCCTCGAGGAGGACACTGCCTTTCACTACGGGATCGCGAGCGCCGCCCGCAACCCGGTGCTGCTGCGCATGATCGACACCGTCATGGACCTGCTGCGGGAAGTGCGTCAGCGCTCGCTCCAGCAGGGCGGCCGGCCGCTGCGCTCGCTGGCGGGCCACCGGGCCATCCTGGAAGCGCTGCGGAGCGGCGATGCCACGGCCGCGCGCTCCAGCATGCTCCGGCACCTGCGAGAGGTGGAGGAGAGGGCTTTCGCGAAGGACGAGGGGTGAGATGAGCTTCTACCACGAGGTCACGGTCTGGACCCGCGGCATCATCATGGACAAAGAGGCGCGCGACATCGCCAACACGCTGGCCGAAGGGGCGCGCCGTGAGGGCCGGATCGGGATCTACATCTCCGACTACGTGGACGCGCCCGACCGCACCAACTGCCTGATCCGCAAGTACGCACGGATGAGCGACCAGCCCATCGAAGACCGGCTGGTCTACGAGAACCCGAACCCCGACATCATCGTCCTGGTCGAAGAGACCCTGATCAAGGCGGTCGACTACACGCGCACGACGCCTCCCGGGAAGGGGGTGGTGGTGGTGAACTCGAAGCGCGATCCGGAATACCTGGCCCGATTCCTGCCCGACCCCAGCCGGGTCCGCCGCCTGGTGGTGGTCGACGCGGTGGGGATGGTGGACGGCGCCTGGCTCTACAAGAACCTGACCGGGCTCGGGTACGACCGCCTCTCCACGGAGGGGGCGGCCGAGCTGGCCGCCATCGGCGCCGGCGTCTCGGCGCCGCTGCTGGGGGCCGTGGTGCGGGGCAGCGGCTGCGTCGCCCTGGAGACGGTGCAGTCGATCATCGCCAACGCCGAGGCGGCCCAGCGCGGCCACGACGAGTGCCGGATCCTGGAGATCTCGCCGGCCGAAGTCGCGGCCGGCGGGAGGGAGGCCTAGCCCGATGTCCACCAAGGGAACGCGCATCCCCAAGCACCTCGAGGTCCCCTTCGCGGGGGTGACGCCCGCCCCCACCCAGAAGGACGGCCAGACCCTCTTCCCGACCGGGAACTGGCGCTACATGCGGCCCGTCTACCGGGACAAGACGCCCCCCTGCAACCACGCTTGCCCGGCCGGTGAGCGGATCCAGGGCTACCTGGACGACGTGAAGCACGGCCGCTACCTCGAGGGCTACACGCTGATCAAGGAGGACATGCCGTTCCCCTCCATCACGGGCCGCGTCTGCTACCACCCCTGCGAGGGGGCCTGCAACCGGGGCAAGTACGACGAGCCGATCGGGATCCGGAACGTGGAGCGCTTCCTGGGCGACTTCGGGCTCTCGCTGCCGGAGGACGTCGTCTCCCGCGGGCCGGAGCAGGGCAAGCACGTCGCCGTGGTCGGCTCCGGGCCGGCGGGGCTCAGCGCCGCCTACCACCTGGCCCGAAGGGGCTACGACGTGACCGTCTTCGAGGCCCTGCCCAAGCCGGGCGGCCTGCTGCGGGGCGGGATCCCGGAGTGGGTGCTGCCCCAGGAGATCCTGGACCAGGAGATCGCCCGCATCGAGCGCCTGGGCGTCAGGATCGAGTGCGGTAAGGCCCTCGGGCGGGACCTGAGCTGGGAGGACCTGGGCCGCCACGACGCCGCCGTGGTCGCCGTCGGCCTCTCCGTGGGCCGCGGCCTCGGAGTCCCAGGGGAGGACGCCGAGGGCGTCTACCGAGGCCTCGAGTTCCTGCGGGACATCGGGCTGGGCCGGGAGGTCCGCGTGGGCCGGCGGGCGGTGATCGTGGGCGGCGGCAACACCGCCCTCGACTGCGTCCGCTCCGCGCTCCGGCTGGGCGCCCTGGAGGCCCGGATGCTCTCCCTGGAGACGCCCGAGCAGATGCCCGCGCTGGGCGAGGAGCGCCAGGAGGGCCTGGACGAAGGCTGCGTCTTTCAGCACGAGGTCGCCGTGACCGAGATCGTGACCAGCGACGGCCGCGTGACCGGCGTCCGCACCTCGGGGGCACGGCTGGCCAAGGCCGGGGACGGCAGCGTCAGGCCGGAGATGGTGCCCGGCCGGGACTCGGAGATCGACTGCGAGACCGTGATCGTCTGCATCGGCCAGCGCAGCGACCTCGACTTCCTGCCCCCCGAGCTGACCCGGCGCGGCCTGATCCAAACCGGTGCCTTCAACCGCATCGGCGAGACCATGATCTTCGCCGCCGGCGACATCAAGGTCGGGCCCGGCATGGTGGTGCAGGCGGTGGGGGAGGGGAAGAAGGTGGCCCGCGCCATCGACACCCTGCTCCAGGGCCGCGAGCTGGTCGCCCAGAACGGGAAGCTGGACGTCATCGACGACCTCAAGCGGCTCAACCTGCGCTACTTCAAGCACGTGCCCCGGGTCCACCACCTCGAGCGGGAGCCCGAGGAGCGGGTCAAGTCGCAGAAGCTGGAGGTCCGGCTCGGCTACAGCGAGGAGATGGCGGTGCGGGAGGCGGACCGCTGCTTCAGCTGCGGGGTCTGCAACGGCTGCGACAACTGCTGGATCGTCTGTCCCGACACCAGCATCCAGCGCGACCAGCGCCGCAACGGCCACTACTCGGTGAAGCTGGACTACTGCAAGGGGTGCGGGGTCTGTGTGCAGGAGTGCCCCACCGGCTGCCTCGAATTCGTGCCCGAGCTGGACTTCGACGACCACTCCGTGGTGCGGATGGAGACCGCCTTCGCGGTCCAGATCGGCAGCCACGGGCGGCAGGCGGCCGAGATCGAGCGGCTCTTCGAGGAGGTGTGAGGATGGCAGTGGCCGAGCGGCCCCAGGCGGTCAAGAAGGTCAGGATCTCGGGATGCACGGCCGCCGCCCTGGGCGCCAAGTACGCCGACGTAGACGTCATCACCTCGTACCCGATCCGGCCCTACACGGCGATCATGATGACCCTGGCCCAGATGATCGCCAACGGCGAGCTGGACGCCGAGTTCGTGCACGCGGACGGCGAGCACGCCCAGTTCAGCATCGCCCTGGGCGCCGCCTCCTCGGGAGCCCGCGCCTACACCGGCTCCTCGGGGGTGGGGCTGACCTACGGCTACGAGCTCTTCTCCTTCATCTCGGGGGCTCGCATCCCGCTGCAGATGGCGGTGGCTGACCGCACCCTGGACCCCCCGGGAGACTTCGGCTCCGAGCACACCGACGCGCTCTGCACCCGTGACATGGGCTGGCTGATGGGCTGGTGCTCGACGCCCCAGGAGGTCTTCGACCGCACCCTGATCGCCTACCGGATCGGGGAAGACCACCGGGTGCTGCTGCCCCAGATGGTCTGCCAGGACGGCTACTTCGTCTCCCACATCTCGGGCGAGGTCGAGCTGCCCAGCCAGGAGCTCGTCGACGAGTTCCTGCCCGCCTACAAGCTGCCTTATGCGCTGGACCCCAAGCGACCGGTCTCGCACGGGCCCCAGATCATGCCCGAGCAGGGCCCGCCCCTCCAGCTGGGCCGGGCCCGCGCGATGGAGGAGGCGGTACCGGTCATCCGGGAGGTCATGGACGGCTTCGGCGAGATGTTCGGGCGCCGCTACCCGCACTTCATCGAGGGCCACCGGCTGGAGGACGCCGACATCGCCTTCTTCGTGCAGGGCGCACACGCGGTCACCGCCCGGGCCGCCGTGGATCACCTCCGGGAGCAGGGAGTCAAGGCTGGGCTGGCCAGGCTGCTCTGGTTCCGGCCCTTCCCAACCGAGGACGCCCAGCAGCTGCTCGGCCACGTGAAGGCGGTGGGGGTGGTCGAGACCAACCTGGCCCTGGGCGGCGCCACCAGCGGCGGCGCCCTCACCCTGGACCTGGCCACAGCGCTCTATCCGCTCCGCCAACCCCCCCTGCTGACCTCCTTCATGGCCGGTATGGGCGGGGAGGCGGTGGTCCTGAAGGAGTTCTACTGGATGGCCGAGAAGCTCCAGGAAGCTGTCCGCCGGGGTGGCGTCGCGAAGATGACGCACTGGGTGGGCTTCGAGGAATGAGGCGCTTTCGCTAGCATGCTTGGTGAGGTGAAGTGATGGCGATCGAAGTCGAGCGGCAGGAGCTGCCGCTGTTCGAAATCGAGAACCGCAGCCGCTGGTACAACCCGGACCTGCCGGAGACCGATCCCCTGGTAGCCGGACATCGGACCTGCGCCGGCTGCGGCCCCGCCATCGAGTACCGGCTGGTGCTCAAGGCCTCCCAGGACAACTCGATCGCGGTCGGGCCCACGGGCTGCATGTACGTGGCCAACTCCAGCTACCTGAACACGCCCTACGCAATCCCCTGGGCCCACACCCCGATCGCCAGCGGAGCTTCCTTCACCTCGGGGGTGGCGGCCGGCTACGAGGCGATGATCCGCAAGGGCAAGTACAAGGGCCAGTACCCCAACATCATCTGCATGGCGGGCGACGGCTCGGCCGCCGACATCGGCCTGGGCCCGGTCTCCGGCATGCTCTACCGCAACCATGACGCCCTGCTCGTGCTCTACGACAACGAGCAGTACGCCAACACCGGCATCCAGACCTCGCCCACCACCCCCTACGGGGGCATGACAACCTTCACCCCGCCCGGCCCCAAGATCCCGGAGGGGAAGACCCTCTGGCCCAAGGAGGTGGCGCACATGATGGCGGCCGGCCATCCCCAGGCCTACGTGGCCACCGCCAGCGTCGGCTACCCCATCGACATGATGAACAAGACACGCCGGGGGCTGAACCACCGGGGCGCCGCTTTCATCCAGGTCTACACGCCCTGCCAGAAGGGCTTCGTCTATCAGACCCCGCTCACCATCGAGCTGGGCCGGATGGTGGTCGAGTGCGGGATGTTCCCGCTCTGGGAGTACGACCCCGAGACCCGCACCTACGAATACTGGAAGCCCGACCAGATGCGGCCGGTCGTCGAGTACCTGAAGCTCCAGGGCCGCTTCGGGCACCTGAAGCCCGAGCACATCGCCAAGCTCCAGGCCTCCTGCAACCGCAAGTGGGAGATGATCGGCGTCGAGGTCCCCGGCGAGTTCCGGGAGGCGGAGC
>DATGVT010000226.1:0-5001 GCA_035300005.1 Candidatus Acidiferrales bacterium | reverse complement strand
ACGCCGTCCTTCTCCGCCAGCAGCTTGCGGCCGAGGGCGGCCGCGCTCAGCCTGGCCAGGCCGGCCTGCTCCAGCAGCCGCAGGCTGCCCTCCAGGAGAACGCCGGTGGGGATCGCGATCGAGAGGCTCATGCCAGCGTGCCTGCCAGGCGGGCGACCACCTGCTCCGGCGGCAGCCGCCGCATCCGGCCCGGGCCCGGGGACCAGGCCACGCGCTCGGGACCCTCGCAGAAGACCAGGTTGCGGGCGCCCAGCGCGGTCGCCCAGGCGCGCGCCGCGCCGATGCCCCGCGGCTGGGTGTCGACCACCGCCCGCATGCCGAAGAGGCGCAGCGAGGCGCCCAGCTGGAGCGCGGCCTTCTGGCCGGCGCGGCCCCAGGCCACGGCGGCCTCCAGGCGGGGCGGCGCGGGCGCCCGACCGGCGCGCTCGAGCACCTCGCAGGCCAGCTCGAGCTGGAGGACGAAGCCGGTCGCCGGCGCGGGGCGCCCGAAACGGGCCAGCAGGCCGTCGTAGCGGCCGCCCTGGGCCAGCGGCCGGCCCAGCTCCGGCCCGAACCCCTCGAAGATGATCCCCGTGTAGTAGTCGAAGTCCCGGATGGCGCCCAGGTCAAGCTGCACGGCGTCCCCCAGCCCGTATGCGACCAGCAGCTCCCGGACCCGGGCCAGCTCCTCCAGCGCGCGCTCCGAACGGCGGTTGCGGACCAGCTTGCCGGCCGCCTCCAGGATCTCGGGCCCGCCGCGTAGGGTCGGAAAGCGCAGCAGCAACTCCTGCTCCGCCGAGCGCAGCGCCATCTTTTCCAGCTCCGCCTCCAGGGCCACGAAGTCGCGGGCCTGGAGTGCGGCCTTGACCGCCGCCCGGACCTCGGCCGGCAGCCGGACGGCCAGGCCCTGGAAGAACTCGGAGTGGCCGACGTCGACCTGGAAGCGGTTGAGCCCGGCCTCCTCCAGGCAACGGACGGCGAGGGCGATCACCTCCGCGTCGGCGGCCGCGCCCGAGGCGCCGATCAGCTCGGCCCCGACCTGGTAGGTCTCGCGGCGGTGGTCGAAGCGGGCGGGGTCGTTGGCCAGGACCGGCGCCGCATAGCAGAGCCGCAGCGGAAGCGGCGCCTGGCGGAGCTTGCCCGCCACCAGCCGCGCCACCGGCACCGTCTTCTCGCCAACCAGCGCCAGCAGTCGCCCGTCGCCGTCGCTGAACTTGAACAGCCGGCGCCGCTGCTCGGCCTCCAGGCCCAGGTCGAGCACGTCCAGGCTCTCCACGCTGGGGGTGACCACGAAGCGGTATCCCCAGCGCCGCATCTCGGCCAGGATCGCCTCCTGGGTCGCCCGCAGGGCCTCGGCCTCCTCAGGGCCCAGGTCGCGAAAGCCAGGCACCTCCCTAGGTCTTGGGATGGGCTTAGGGGTAGGGCCCCGCACCGTCGCCTGATCTGCGTCGCCCATGCTCGCCGATCTCTGCGTCAGGGACCCCCGGCGCCCAGCGTCACGCATCGTTCGATGCGCTCCTTGTGCGCCGGACCCTTCGTTGACCTCGGCGGCCTGGCCACCGCAGCTCTATTCGCCGGCACGGGGCCCTACCCCTGGTGAAGGTACCTCCTGGCGTCAGCGCTCATCCTCTTCGTCCTCGTCCCCGGCCTCGATCTGCCCGCCGAAGTCCTCCAGGGGCTCGGCCTCGTCCTCGACCGGGTGCAGCCCCGCGATCTCGCTGTCGCCGGTGTCCTCGCCCTCCTCCCGCTCCTCGCCGCCATCCTCTTCGTAGGACTCCACCTCGCGGGCGAGCAGGCTCTCCTTCGTGTAGGGCCGGAAGTCGACCTCCCGCTTGCGCCGCATGGGGAAGCTGGGCTTGCCGACGAAGCGCGGATCCTGGTGGGTCTCGCGCACGATCATCCTGACCTGGTCACCCTCGCAGCCGGTGACGCCCGCCTGGTAGCGGTTGCCGCCCTTGATGAACTTGATCAGCCGGCGGGCCAGCCGCGCCTCCAGCATCCCCAGGCGGACTCCGCGCACGGTCTCGGCCACGATGCCGTCCCGCTCGATCCGCAGCTCGGCCACGTCGCCCGGGACGACCAGCCTGCAGACATCCGGGCCGACCGCCTCCAGCACGGTGACCATGGTCTTGCCCATCTCCTCCACGAAGAGGTTGAGGTCGACCTTGGCCGGCCCGGAGCGGAGGCCGTCCTTGGCGCGCAGAAGGACGTCCAGCTTGGCGGCGTTCTTGCGCGCGATCATGTTCAGCGGGTTGAGCTGAAGGCTGGCCTCGTAGCTGGCCTTGGCCTCGTCCAGGCGGCCCAGCTCGGTGAGCGCCTTGCCCAGGCGGTTCTGCGCCTCCTGGTCGGCGCCGAAGCTTTCAAGGATGAACCGATTGACGTCGGCGGCCTGCTCCCAACGCCCGGAGAGCGCCAGCTGGACGGCCTCCTCAGCGTACTGGGACTTGGGCTTGAGGTGCTCTTCCGATTCCGTCTTCAAAAAAAGCAGGCTCCAATGGCGGGTTGGTTACGGAAGGTTTCTGAGTATAGGGATCTCTCCAGAGGGTGACTCCCCCCGCCTCGACCCCAGCCGGGGCGCCGGTCGCCGAGCTTGACACGAAGCTGAGGCTTGGCAAGACTTTGCAAGGAGTAATAGAGCAGCCGCTCGGCGGCCGCGTTCCCTCGCCGGCGCACTCTCGCCCCGGATCGTGGCCGGGAAGAGGGCGGGGGGCCTGGAGGAGGCCAGGGAGAGTGTCGGCGTCTCCAGCATTAGCCAAGAGGGGGCATATATGAATTCACCTCGTTTCTTTAGTAGCCTGTCCGTGCTGGGGGGCGTGGCGCTGATCGCCATGGCCTGCGGCCCTGGTGGGGGCGGCGGCGGGACCAAGGGCGAGATCGTCCTCGCTAGCGACCTGCCCACCTCAGGCGCCGAGGCGTCTGACGGCATCCCTTCCCAGCAGGGCGCCAAGTTCGCCGTCGACTACTACCTGCAACACCACGGCGACAACCTGAAGAACTTCAAGCTCACGTTTCGAGCCTTTGACGACGCCGTGAACGGTGTCCACGATCCACAGAAAGGCGCCCAGAACGTCCAGCAGATGATCGCTGACAGCAAGATCCTGGGCATGGTGGGCCCCTTCAACTCAAACGTGGCCCGGGCCGAGATCCCGATCACCAACCAGGCCAACTTCGTCATGATCAGCCCCGCCAACACCAACGAGTGCCTGACCCAGACCTTCGACTACTGCAACCCGAAGCCCGCCGCGCTGCGCCCGACCGGCAAGAACAACTACTTCCGCGTGGCTGCGGCTGACACCTTCCAGGGCCCGGCGATGGCCGACTTCGCCATCGACACCCTCAAGGTGACCAAGTTCGCAATCTGGTCCGACAACGAGACCTTCGGCAAGGGCGTCGCCGACAACTTCGGCAAGGAGGTTGTGAAGAAGAACGCCCAGATCGTCCTGCGGCAGGACTTCGACTGGAAGACCACCAACGACTTCAAGCCATTCCTGACCCAGGCCAAGGCCAAGGGTGCCCAGGCCATCTACGCCGGCGCCACCTCGCCCACCAAGGGCTGCATTCCGCGCGCTCAGATGGCCGGCATCTTCGACGCCTTCTACCTGGGTCCGGACGGCATCTCTGACACCCAGTGCATCAAGGACGCGGGCACCATGGCGAATGACAAGATGTACAGCACCGTGGCGGCCGCGGACGCGACCCAGAACCCGGACGCCAAGACGATCGTGGACGCCTACAAGAAGGCCTTCCCGAAGAAGGACGACGTGGGCGCCTACACATTCCCGACCTACGACACCATGGCGATCCTGATCGACGCTGTCGGGCGCGCCATCGATGCCAACGGCGGCAACCTGCCGAGCCGCAAGCAGGTCACCGACGCGGTGGCCACGACCAAGGCCTTCAAGGCCACCACTGGCACCTACACGTTCGACCAGAACGGTGACCCAACCACGCCGACCATGGCTTTCTTCCAGCTCAAGGGCGGCGACTGGACCTTCGTCAAGCAGTTCGCGGTCGGCGGTTCCTGATTCGGTTCGACCCTGACGGAGGGGGCGCAGGCGCCCCCTCCGTCGTTTCTGTATAAAGGTGGGCGTTCAGGTGGTTGGGGCTCGAAGGGCTAGACGGGCGCTCAATGGCACCCTGCTGGGCCGAGCGATCAACCTCGTGCTGATACTGGCCATCCTGATCGGCGTCCTGAGCCTGCTGATCAGGATCGTCCAGGGCGGCCCCAGCTACTTCATTCAGATCCTGACCTTTGGGGTCGCCAACGGCTCCCTCTACGCATTGATCGCCCTCGGCTACACGATGGTCTACGGCATCATCGAGCTGATCAACTTCGCCCATGGCGATGTCTTCACCCTGGGCGCCTTCATCGGGCTCACGCTGATGCCCCTGTTCGGCCTCCACGAAGGCGTCTCGGCAGGCCTGGGCATGATTCTCCCGCTGGCGGGCGTGTTCCTCCTGACCATGCTGATCTGCGGAGCGATCAACGTGGCGATCGAGAGGGTCGCCTATCGGCCTCTGCGATACGCTCCGCGGCTGGCACCGCTGATCACCGCGATCGGGATGTCGTTCGGCCTGGAAGGCCTGATGTTCCTCTGGAAGGGGCCTTCCAACGTCCACTTCCCAAACCTGCTGCCGGGGGACCGCATCCCTCTGGGCGGCTCTGCCTCGATCGGCGTCAAGGATTTGATCGTGATCGCGGCCGCCGTGGTGCTGGTTGGCGCCTTGACCCAGTTCATCGACCGCTCCAAGCTCGGCAAGGCGATGAGGGCCACGGCTCAGGACCGTGACGCGGCCGGACTGATGGGAATCGACATCAACCGCACCATCGCCGCCACCTTCTTCATCGGGGCGGTGCTGGCGGGGGCGGGCGGCATCATGTACGGCCTCTACTTCAACAACATCACCTTCGACCTTGGCTTCAGCGCCGGGCTGGTCGCGTTCACGGCCGCCGTCGGTGGTGGCATCGGCAACATCCCAGGTGCCGCTTTGGGCGGTCTCCTCATCGGCATCATCGCCACG
>DATGVT010000225.1:0-7727 GCA_035300005.1 Candidatus Acidiferrales bacterium | reverse complement strand
CGGAGCCGGCAGGCGAGCGCCCAGGCGGGCGTACAGCGAGCGCAGGCCGCGCACCCGGCGCGGCAGCAGCGGACCGGCGATGATGAGGATCCCGCCCAGCACCAGCAACGCCACCACCAGCCCCACCACCAGGTCCAGCATCAGTCTTTCTTAGGGTACCCTGCCCGCTTATGCAAGACCGCCGTACAGCCGTCGTCACCGGGGCCTCGGCGGGCATCGGAGCGGCGACCGCCAGCCTCCTCGCGAAGCACGGCTTCCGGGTCATCCTGGGGGCCCGGCGCACCGACCGGGTGGAGCAGGTGGCGAAGCAGGCGGGCGGCGCTCCGCTGGCGGTCGCGCACGAGCTGGACGTGATGGAGCCGGCCAGCATCCGGCGCTTCGTCGACGCGGTCGAGAAGGAGGCCGGGCGGGTGGACGTGCTGGTGAACAACGCCGGCCTGGCGCTCGGGCTGACCTCGGTCGCGGACACGCCCGACCACTACTGGACCCAGATGTGGGAGGTCAACGTGCTCGGCCTGCTGCGAGTGACCAAGGCCTTCCTGCCGCTGATCCGGAAGGCGCCCCATGGGCACATCGTCAACATGGGGTCGATCGCCAGCTTCGAGAACTACAAGGGAGGGGCCGGCTATACGGCGACCAAGCACGCGGTCCGGGCCATCACCCGCACGCTGCGCCTGGAGCTCAACGGGGAGCCGATCCGGATCACCGAGATCAGCCCCGGCCTGGTGGAGACGGAGTTCAGCCTGGTCCGCTTCGAAGGCGACCGCGAGGCGGCCTCGGCGCCCTACAGGGGCCTGCAGCCGCTGACGGCCGAGGACGTCGCCGAGTGCATCGTCTTCGCGGTCACCAGGCCGCCCCACGTGGACATCGACGAGATGGTGATCCGGCCGGTGGCGCAGGCTGCCACCTTCCAGGTAGCTCGGCAGGCCGACCAAACCTAAAGGTCCCGATGTTCAGGGGGCTGCTGGCCGCGACGCTGGCTTCCGCCCAGCTGCTGATTCCCCACGCGGACACCAGCCTGGCAGGGGGCGGCTGGGACATCTCGTGGCCTCAGTGCACCCACGACTATCCGGACAGGGCGCCCTCGCAGTTCGCCATCGTCGGGGTCACCGGCGGGCGGCCCTTCACCCACAACCCCTGCCTGTCGAGCCAGTTCCTGTGGGCCGCTCGCGGCTCGGCTCCGGTCGGCTTGTACGTCAACGTCGCCTATGGGCAGCGCGACCGCGTCCTCCTTCCTTGCGATCCGCCGGAGGCCGGCTGCTTCGCTTTCGTGTACGGGTTCGAAAGCGCCCGCTACGCGTACGACTACGCGCTGACGGAGAGCTTCGGGCTCTCGGCCAACGTGCGGACGTGGTGGCTCGACGTGGAGACCGCCAACCGCTGGTCGGACGACCAGTCGCTCAACGCGCAGGTGATCGAAGGCGCCCTCTTCTACTTCCGTGAGGTGCACGGCCTGGAGGTGGGGGTGTACTCGGCCCGCTTCATGTGGAGCCAGATCCTGGGCGGCTACGCGCCGGCGGACGTGCCCAACTGGGTGGCGGGGGCCTCGGGACCCCAGGACCGCAGCCGCTGCCAGATGGGCTTCTGGCCGGGAGCCGTGGTGCGCCTGTATCAGTTCGACGCCGGGGAGTTCGACCGCGACTACGCCTGCTGAGGCTCAGCCCACCGAGTTCAGCCCTCTGGGTTCAGCGGATCAGGCCGGCCGCCCGGGCCTCCTCCTGGGTCATTCAACAGCCGGGCTCGCCGTAGCGCCCGCAGCAGCCCTGGCGCCGCGAGAAGCGCTGCCAGAGGTTGTCCCCGATCCGCCGCGCCCGCTGGACGGGCGGCAGCGGGCCGCGGCCCAGGTTGCCGAACCAGCGGATGGTGCGCCGGAGGCTCACTCGTAATAAGTCTCCCCCAGCCGGACCCAGCCTGGATACGGGCACCCTTTCGAGGTGTGCGCGTGCGTGCAGTGGACTCCCGCCGCGTGATCGAAGTAGAGCTGCCCGTGGACGACCAGGCTGTCGCCCAAGTGGGCCGGCACCCAGGGCGCCAGGCCCAGGTTGTGATCCACCTCCAGCCGCTCCCCGGTGGCGGCCCGCACCAGCAGCTGCTCGTGGCTGCCGGACTGGACGGGGTCCTGCAGGAGGGTGGCGTCGAAGGTCACCTCCGCCCCCGCCCGGGTTTTCGCGAAAGCCGAATGGAACCCCTGGTCGTCGGGGTTCTCGTGGCCGCCGCAGGCGGCGGCGAGCAGAAGGGCCAGCGCCAGCAGCGCTCGCTTCACTCCAGCGCCAGAGCCTCCTGCAGGCGAATCCGGCCCTCGTAGAGGGCCCGGCCCAGCAGCACCGCCGCCGCGCCCGCCCCGGCCAGGCGCCGAAGGTCGTCCAGCGAGCCCACCCCGCCCGAGTAGGTCAGCGGCTGCCTGGTGAGCGAGCGGGCGGCGAGCAGGGCTTCCAGGTCGGGCCCCTCCAGGGTCCCGTCGCGGTCGACCACCGTGAGCACCACCCCGCCCAGGGGCAGCCGTTCCCAGCCGGCCAGCAGCCCATCGAGGGCGACCGGCTCGGCTTCGGTCCAGCCCTTGATCGCGGGCCGGCCCTGGCGCAGGTCGAGCGCCGCCAGCACTTGGCCGGGGTTGGCCGCCGCCGCGGCCTCCAGGACCTCCGGCTCGGTGACGGCCGCGGTGCCCATGACCACCCGCTGGGCGCCGGCGGCCAGCCAGCGGGCGGCTGCCACCGCCGTCCGGATCCCACCCGCCACCTGCACGGCAAGGCCGGAGCGGCGCAGGACCTGCTCGATCAGCGCCCGGTTGTCGCCGCCGCCGCGCGCCGCGTCGAGGTCGACCAGGTGCAGCCGCCGTGCCCCGGCGCGCGCGTGCTCGCGCGCGACCTCCACCGGGTCCTCGGAGTAGACGGTCTCGTGGTCGTAATCACCGCGCAGCAGGCGCACGCAGCGGCCGCCGCGGACGTCCAGGGCCGGGATGACCTCCACCAGGGCACCCGACCGCTAGCGGTAGTTCACGAACTGGAGGGGGACCGGGATATCCTCCGCCTCCCGCAGCATCTGGATCACCGCCTGCAGCGCGTCCTTGCTGGGGCTGACCACCCGCAGCTGGTCGCCCTGCACGCGCACCTGGACCCGAGGGCTGACCTCTTTGATCCGCTTCTGCAGGTTGCGGGCCAGGTCGTCCGAGATGCCGGCGTTGAGCTGCACCTCGACCTGGCCCCGCCCGCGGCCGACCGTCTTCGGCTCGCCGGCCTTGAACAGCTTGTGCGAGAGCTTCCGGCGGGCGGCCTTCTCGAGCAGGACCTGGAAGGCGGCGCGCGCCCGATCTTCACTGGCGGACTCGATCACGATCACGTCGCCCCGCCAGTCGTAGGCCGTGCGCGTGTCGCGGAAGTCAAAGCGCGTGCCCACCTCGCGCCGTGCCTGGTCGAGGGTGTTGATCATCTCCGCCCGGTCGTACTGCGAGACGACGTCGAAGGAAAAGTCCTGCGCCACTTACTTAAAAGAAGTGAAAGATCCCGTTCAGGCCCGCCACCACCGCCATCGCGGCCAGCGCCATCGCCAGGAGCGAGCTCAGGGCGAGCAGCGCGCCGATCCCGAGGGTGCCCGAGTCCAGGGGCTCCCGAGTAAACGCGTAGGGGTCGGGGCCGTAGTCGAGGTCGTCCAGGCCGGCCTTCTCGGCCCGGGCCAGCAGTTCGTCCAGGACTGCCTTACCGCCCGCCGGCACCTTGCCGTCCAGCGCCGCCAGCGCCTCCCTCAGGTTGTCCCGGGAGTGACCCAGCTCGGCCGTGACCAGGTCCAGCGCCTTGCTGGCAGAGGCCGTCGGGTGCTCGCGCCGGAGGTCGGCGATCAGGTCGTAGAGGGTCATCCCCGAGATTTATATCGGACGCGGGGGGGGCTGGGCCACCCGCCGTACAATCGGGCAGGTCATGAAGGTCCAGGCCAAGGGGGCGCCGAGGCCGGCCCGCGGCGCCGAGCATCCCAATACCTGGGTCTTCTTCGACGGCGAGTTCGTCCGCTACCACGAAGTCAAGCTCGGGCTGATGACGCACGCGCTCCACTACGGCACCGGCTGCTTCGAGGGAATCAGGGCCTACTGGAACGCGAAGAAGGAACAGCTCTACCTGCTCCAGCCGGCCGCCCACTACGACCGCCTCCGGCGCTCGACCGCGATCATGCGCATGGAGCTGCCGTACAGCACCGAGGAGCTGGTCAGCCTGACCATCGAGCTCCTCAGGCGCAACCAGTTCCACACCGACGTCTACATCCGCCCGCTGATGTTCAAGTCGAGCGAGGAGATCGGTGTCCGGCTGCACGACCTGGACGAGATCTTCGCGATCTACACCAACCCCTTCGGCAAGTACATCGCGGCCGAGACCGCCCGCTGCATGGTGTCGACCTGGCGGAGGCTGCCGGACCAGTCGCTGCCGGCGCGGGCCAAGATCACGGGCGCCTACGCGCAGAGCGCCCTGGCCAAGAGCGAGGCCATGGAGAACGGGTTCGACGAGGCGATCGTGCTGACCGTGGACGGCCACGTATCGGAGGGCTCGGCCGAGAACCTGTTCATGTTCAAGGACGGGGAGATGGTGACCCCGCCGGTCACCGACGACATCCTGGAGGGCATCACGCGCAAGCTGCTGCTGAAGGTCGCCCAGGAGGAGCTGGGTGTCAGGGTGGTCGAGCGCAGCATCGACCGGACGGAGCTCTACACCTGCGACGAGCTGCTGCTCTGCGGCACCGGCGTGGAGATCCAGCCGGTGGTCGAGGTCGACCGCCGGCCGATCGGCAGCGGCCGGGTGGGGGAGTACACGCAGGAGCTGCAGACGATCTACTTCGGCGCCGTCCGGGGCGAGCTGCCGAAGTACGTCAGCTGGTCGGTCGCGGTTTACTGACCGGCTGATCCGCGCCGGCGGCTATAGTCCAGCCGCCATGAGGCTCGTCGTCGCGCCCAACCCGTTCAAGGGCACGCTGGGCTCGCCCGCCGCCGCGGCCGCCATCGCCCGCGGCCTCCGCTCCGCCCTGCCCGCCGCTGAGGTGCTGGAGGTGCCGGTGGCGGACGGGGGGGAGGGCACCACGGAGGCGCTGGTGGCCGCGCGCGGGGGCGAGCTGGTCGAGGTCGAGGTGGAGGGCCCGCTGGGGGAGCCGGTCCGGGCCCGCTACGGACTCATCGACGGCGGCCGGACCGCGGTGGTCGAGCTGGCCGCCGCCAGCGGCCTGACCCTGCTGCCGACCGCCCGGCGCGATCCGCGCGTTACGTCCACGTACGGTTTCGGCCAGCTCCTGGCCGCGGCCAGGCGGAGAGGCGTGACGAGGGTCATCGCGGGGATCGGTGGTTCGGCCACCAACGACGGCGGCGCCGGGATGGCGCAGGCGATCGGTTTCCGGCTCCTGGATCGCGAGGCCCGGGAGCTGCCCCGCGGCGGCGCCGCCCTGGGCCGGCTGGAGCGAATCGACGCCACGGGTGCCGACCCCGGCTGGCGCCAGGTAGAGGTGGAGGTGGCCTGCGACGTGACCAACCCGCTCTGCGGCCCCCAGGGAGCCAGCGCCGTCTATGGCCCGCAGAAGGGAGCCACGCCGGCGATGGTCGCGGAGCTCGACCAGGCCCTCTGCCACTTCGCCGAGGTGGTCGAGCGCGACCTGGGCGCCAGGGTGGCCGATCTGCCGGGGGCGGGTGCCGCGGGCGGCGCGGGCGCCGGCCTGGTCGCCTTCCTGGGCGCCCGCCTGGTCCGGGGCGCGCCCCTGGTGGTGGAGGCCGCCGGGCTGGATCGAGCCCTGGCGGGGGCCGCCGCGGCCTTCACGGGCGAGGGCCGGGTCGACGGCCAGACCGCCTACGGCAAGGGTCCGGCCGAGGTTGTCCGCCGGGCAGTGGCCGCCGGCGTTCCCTGCGTGGTGCTGGCGGGCAGCCTGGGCGAGGGCTGGGAGCGAATCTCCCAGGCCGGCGCGCTGGTGGTGCCGGTCGCGGAGGGGATGGCGAGCGAGGCCGACCTGGAGAGGTCCGCCGGTGCGGTGGCCAGCCTGCTGGCCGGAGGTCGCGGATGAGCGAGGCCCCGGTCCGCACCGACGCCCAGCTGGTGGCCGCCTTCCGCGAGGGCGACGTGCACGCCTTCGAGGAGCTGCACCGCCGCTACGTCGGCTCCATCTACCGCCTGGTCCACCGCAAGCTGGGCGACGGCCTGTTGGCCGAGGACATCGCCCAGGAGACCTTCCTCAAGGCCCTGCGGACGATGGACCGGGTCGACGAGTCCTTCAACTTCGGGGGCTGGATCCACACCGTTGCCCGCAACCTCTGCTTCGACGAGCTCCGCCGCCGCCAGCGCGACCTCCGCGCGGAGGGCGAGGTGGAGGACGAGGAGGACGTGCTGGTGCGGCTGCCGGCCCCGTCCGGGCCGTTCGACCCGGCCCAGGCCAGCGAGACGGCCGAGCTGCGCCGCCAGGTCTACCAGGTGGCCCAGCTGCTGCCCGAGAAGTACCGGCTGGTGCTCACCCTGCGCGAGCTGCAGGGCTTCAGCTACCGCCGCATCGCCCGTGCGATGCGGATCTCGGAGAGCGCGGTCGAGACCCTGCTCTACCGCGCCCGGCTCCGCTTCAAGGAGGAGTTCGTCGCCCTGCAGGGCGGGCACGGGCTGGCCTGCTCCGAGGTCCAGCCCTTGCTGGCGCCCTACGTCGCCGGCAAGCTAAGGCGGTCGCAGGCGGAGGCGGTGCGCGACCACCTGGCCCACTGTGTGCGCTGCTCGCGCCATCTCGGCCGGAAGCCGCCCGCGCGCGCAGGTAAGGCCGCCAGGGAGCGTTAGCATCAGCTAGGTGTCTGAGGCCAAAGTTTCCGTCCGCTTCTTCGACGACGAGGTCCTGGAAGGCATTCCACGAGACCTCGACTTCGACGAGCCCGACTTCCTGGTCGAGGTGGACGCGCTGGGCGGGCTGGACAACAACGAGACCGCCTGGGTCCCGCTTACCGCAGTCAAGTGGGTCGAGCTGCCGCCCCAGGACGGCCACCCGGAGACGCCGACCCGCAAGGTCGCCATCCGCTTCCTGGACGGCGAGGTCTTGCGGGGCCACATCGACGGGGCCCTGGAGCGGCACCGCTACGGCATCGTCCTGCACCTCCACCCCGAGCACCCGGGCCGTCCAGCCCGGCGCCTGGGCATCCCCTTCAGCGCGGTCAAGGCCCTCTTCTACGTGCGCGAGTTCGACGCCCGCGGCGATGGCGAGCAGGCGCCCTCGGACGCCTACCTGGCCCGCCGCACCATGGCGCCGCTCCTCGACGTCCTGGAAGAGATGGACATGCTGGAGCGACTGCACCGGGTGGGCGTGCTCAGCGACGACGAGTACGCCAGCAAGCGCACCACCGTCCTGGAGCGGCTCTAGGTCGTCCCCCGCGTCGGGGGGAGATAGGTCCAGACCCTAAGCTAGCTCCATGGCGGAGCTCCTGAGGGTCGAGAACCTCCGCACCTGGTTCCACACTCCGGCCGGCACCGTCCGCGCCGTAGACGGCGTCAACCTCAGCCTGCAGCAGGGAAGGACGCTGGGCGTCGTGGGCGAGTACGGCTGCGGGAAGTCGGTGACCGCGCTCTCAGTGATGCGGCTGATCGACCCGCCGGGCCGGATCGAGGAGGGCAGCCGGATCGTCTTCGGCGGCCGCGACCTGGTGGGCCTGGAGGAGGACGACCTCCAGCAGATCCGGGGGAACGACATCTCGATGATCTTCCAGGAGCCGATGACCTCGCTCAACCCCGTGTACACGGTCG
>DATGVT010000224.1:0-2208 GCA_035300005.1 Candidatus Acidiferrales bacterium | reverse complement strand
GACGTCAACGTGATGATCGAGGCGATGACCGACGGCGGCTTCCGTCCCCGGGGGGCGCTCTACTGCCCGGCCGACGCCCTGGAGGGGGACCCCGTGGTGCTCCAGTATGTGCGCGCCTTCCCGCGGGAGGTCGTCCTCCTGGAACCGGACATGACGCACCGCGTCAAGGAGCTGACCTTCCGCACCAGCCCCCGGCACCTGCACGGCGCCGAGACCTACGGCTTCCTCTTCGGCGAGCCGCCACGGCTGGGCTGGGTGACCGACTCCGGCTACTACGACGGCATCGCCGAGCAGCACCGGGCCGAGGTGATGCTGATCCACGTGGTCCTGCTGGAGAGGAGGCCGGACCTGCCCCACCTCTGCCTGGAGGACGCCGAGCGCATCATCCGCGAGGCGCGGCCGCGGCTGGCCGTCATCACGCACTTCGGGATGACGGTCTGGCGGGCGCGTCCCTGGGAGCTGGCGGCGGGGCTGACGCAGAAGCTGGGCGTGGAGGTGAAGGCGGCCCGCGACGGCATGAAGCTCGAGCTTTGAGCACCGCCCAGAGCTTCGAGTTCTTCCTCCTCCTGCTGGGCGCAGTCGCGGTCGTCCTGCGCCTCGCCACCCGGCGGCTCAGGTTCCTGCCCTACCCGGTCCTCCTCTGCGGCGCCGGCATCCTGGTCGGCGGGGTCGCCGACTCCCTCGGCGCCCGGCTGCCCACGGTCGGGCCCGACCTGATCCTGATCGCCTTCGTGCCCGGGCTGGTCTTCGAGGCGGCGCTGGCGCTGGACCTGCCGGAGCTGCGCCGGCGCCTGCTCCCGGTCTCCCTGCTGGCCTCTGTGGGGGTGCTGCTGACCGTGCTCGGCATCGGCGCCCTGGCCCACTACGGCCTCGGCCTGAGCTGGTCGGGCGGCATGCTGTTGGGCGCGATCCTGGCCGCCACCGACCCGATCGCGGTGGTCAGCCTGCTCCGGCAGCTGCGGGCGCCGGCCGGGCTGAGCGCCATCCTGGAGGGTGAGAGCCTCTTCAACGACGGCACCGGGGTGGCCGTCTTCGCGGCCGTGCTGGGGACCTTGCTGGCCGGAACGCCCTCCGTGGCCGACGCCGGCGTGCGCTTCGTCTACATCACCCTGGCGGGGGCTGCGATCGGGATCGCCGGCGGCGTCCTGGGCGTGACCGCGGTGCGCCGGCTGACCGAGGCTCAGCTGGAGATCCTGATCACGCTGGTCACCGCCTACGCCAGCTACCTGGCGGCCGACCTGGTGCACGCCTCCGGCATCGTGGCGGTGGTCTCCGCCGGGATCGTCGTCGCCCGCTACTCGCACCGCAGCGGCCGCCTGAAGGGCACCCAGCTGCTGGGCTTCTGGAGCCTGCTCGCCTTCGTTCTCAACGCCATCCTCTTCCTCCTGGTGGGCGTGGCGCTGCCGCTGCGGGAGCTGATCCCGGTGGCGGGCACGGTGCTGCTCGCCTACCTGATCATGTTCGCCGCCCGCGCCCTGCCGGTTTACGGACTCCTCGGGCTGGCGGATCCCGGCGGCACCCGGATCCCCTGGCGCTGGCGGCACATGACCTTCTGGGGCGGGTTGCGGGGCGCCCTCTCGGTGGCGCTGGCCCTCTCCGTAGTCGGGCTTCCGAGGGTAGAACCGGAGGTTTCCAGCGTGGCCTACGGCGTGGTCGTCCTCTCGCTGCTCTTCCAGGGCGGATTCATCGTTCCCGTCGCCCAGGTGCTCCGCGTGCACCACCAGCGCGCGTGAGAGCCTGGCGCCGGCGGGGCCTGATGGCGCTGGCCGCCGTCTGCCTCGGCTACCTGCTGACCCCGATCGTCGAATCCGACGAGCAGATCATCAACTCCGACTGGCCCTCCTTCGCCACCGGCGCCCGGCTGGCGGTCGAGAATCCCGCCCACCTCTACGACCTCGATGCCCAGCGGCGCGTGGAACTGGAGATCACGGGCGGCCGGCAGCTGGTGACGCTCGGGATCCAGGGCATCCTCCCCTTCCTGGGCCCGCCCTGGGTGGCGCTGCTGGCCATCCCCTTCCTCCAGCTGGGCGTTCCGGCTGGAGGGCGGGCCTGGATCCTGGGCGGCCTGCTGGCGCTGGCCGGCGGGCTCTGGCTGGCGCTCAAGCGCGGCCCCCCCGAGCAGTTCCTGCCCGCCTTCGCGGCCGTACCCACCGCTCTGATCCTGCTGAACGCGCAGCTGGACGGGCTGGTCGTGCTCGGGCTGGGAAC
>DATGVT010000223.1:0-5160 GCA_035300005.1 Candidatus Acidiferrales bacterium | reverse complement strand
GCATCCTCGACAACCTGATCAACAACGCGCTCTCCTACTCTGACGGCAGACCCTGGGTTCGCCTGACCGTCATCGAAGAGGGCGACGCACAGGTGCTGATCGAAGACCATGGCCGGGGGATCCCGGAGGAGATGAGAGAGCAAGTCTTCGAGCGATTCGTGCGCGTCCAGGATCCCGACCGGGCACCTGAGGCCGGCACCGGCCTGGGCCTGGCGATCAGCCGCGACCTGGCGGAGCAGCAGGGCGGCGGCCTGACCCTGGTTCGCTCAGAGCTCGGCTCCGGCAGCCTGTTCGTGTTTCGGCTTCCCCTCGTCGGGGCGGGCGGCAAGCCTCAAGCGCGAACGAATCCCCCGCACAGCCCGTCCGCGGCCGTTCGCTGAGCTCGGGGCTGGGGCCAAAAAAAGGGGGGCCGCCGGCCCTCTGGCCGGCGGCCCGGAGCGGGGTGAGGGACTAGAGGATCAGGGGTAGCTGCGGCGCCCGGCGCCGAGCAACCGCAGGATCATGAGCAGGATCAGGGCGCCCACGAACGCGACCAGGATCTCGGCCAGGATGCCGGTGGCGGTGATCCCGACCGCCCCGGCCAGGAAGCCGCCGAGGAAGGCGCCGAGGATCCCGACCACCATGTCCATCAGGATCCCGAAGCCGTGACCGGTCATCACCTTGCCGGCCAGCCAGCCCGCGATCAGGCCCACCAGAAGCCAGACCAGGAGATGCGTCACTACAGGCTTCCCTCCTAAGGGTGTGGTGTAGGGAGTATTAAATGCTAACGCTGCTATCACTATACACGTTCATGGAGTTCCGGCAAGGGGTGAGCTCGCAACTCGGCTGAGTGGGCTTCCGGCCTAGCTAGAATCCCGACATGGCGACCCCGGCCCTGGTGCCTGAGCGGGCCGCGGAGCTGCTCGGCCGTCTGGAGGAGAACGTCCACCAGGTCATCGTTGGCAAGGACCGCGTGGTCAGGCTGGCCGTCGGTGGCCTGGTCGCCGGCGGCCACGTCCTGCTCCAGGACCTCCCCGGCACCGGCAAGACCATGCTGGCGCGCGCCCTCGCCACCTCGGTGGGCGGCAGCTTCCGCCGCATCCAGTGCACGCCCGACCTGCTGCCGGCCGACATCACCGGCTCCTCGATCTTCAACCAGCGCGAGGGCAGCTTCGAGTTCGTGGCCGGGCCCGTGTTCGGCAACGTCGTCCTGGCCGACGAGGTCAACCGCGCCACCCCGCGGACCCAGTCGGCGCTGCTGGAGTCGATGGCCGAGGGTCAGGTCACGGTGGACGGAACCACCCACGAGCTGACCAAGCCCTTCTTCGTGATCGCGACCCAGAACCCGGTCGAGTTCCAGGGCACCTACCCGCTGCCGGAGTCGCAGCTGGACCGCTTTCTGCTGGCCAGCGAGATGGGGCCGCCCAGCACCGGAGAGGCGGTCGAGATCCTGGCTCGCCGCGAGCACGGTGACCCCATCGCGACGCTGCATCCCGTCCTCAGCCTGGACGAGGTCCTGGAGCTGCAGGCGGCCTCCCTGCGGGTGGTGGTGGCGGCGGCCATCCGTAGCTACATCGTCTCCATCCTGGAGGCGGTCCGGGCCCGGCCCGAGGTGAGCCTGCCGGCCAGCATGCGGTCGGGTCTCCACCTGCAGCGGGCCGCCCAGGCCTGGGCCCTCTTCGAGGGCCGCGACTTCGTGCTCCCGGACGACGTCAAGGCTCTGGCGCTGCCGGTCCTGGCCCACCGCCTGGGCCTGCGAGGCCGCGCCCGGCCGGAGGACACAGTCGGCGAGGTCGTCGCCCAGCTGCCGCTGCCGCCTCTCCGAGCGGCAAGATGAAGCTGACGCCGAGGGTATTCGGGGCGCTCGTCCTGGCGACCGTGGTCTTCTTCTACGGGACCACCTCCCAGGTCGCCTGGCTCTTCCTGCTCGGTTACTCCCTCTACGCGCTGGTGGCCGCCGCCTTCCTCTACGCGCTCTGGAACTCGCGCGGCGTCCGGGCGCGCCTGGCGTTCATCGGCGCCGACCCCGGACCTCACTCGCCGCTGGACGCCCTGCCCGAGGCCTGGCTGCGCACGGCGCCGCGGCCACGCCCCGTCTTCGAGGGAGACCGCGTGCGCCTGGCGCTGGAGCTGCGCAGCCTGGGCCGGGCTCGGGGACCCGCCCGCTGGAGCGGCTGGGTGGCGGGCAAGGAGGTGTCGGCGGCGGCGGGCCTGGTGCCGGCGGCGGGCTGGCGGGTGGAGCGCGGAGTGGGCCCGGTCCGGCGGGGAGGGGTGGCCAGCGAGGGCTGGCGGCTGGAGGCAGGCGACCCACTCGGCATGTTCCGCGTCGAAACCCGCTTCGAGCCCGCCGCGGTGACCCTGGCCCTGCCCCGATTCGCCACGCTCAGCCTCCGGCCTCGCGTGCGGGAGCTGGAGGCGAGCCTGGCCGCCCCCCGGGCGGGCGCCGGCAACGAGCTCTTCGGAGTCCGGGAGTACAGGCTGGGCGACCCCCTGCGGCGGATCCACTGGCGCAGCAGCGCCCGCCGCGGCGAGCTCGTCGTGCGCGAGTACGAGCCGCCGGGGCAGCAGCTCCTGGCGCTGCTGCTGGACCCGGATCCCCCCAGTCCCGAGGTCGCTGACCAGATCGCACGCCTGGCGGCCTCGGAGGCCTGGGACTGCCTGCGCGCCGGCGGCCGGGTCCTGGCCTGGGCGCCCGGGTTGGAGCCCACCACCCCGGCCGAGGCCCGGTCCCTGTGGGCGATCCTGGAGTGGCTGGCCCGCTACCCCGCGCTGGAGCCGGCCGACACCGACCCGCCCCCCAGCGCCGAGGCGGTGGCCTTGCTGGGCTCGGCCCAGGCCGGGGTGCTGGAGGCGCTGGCGGCGGCCGGCAGGCGGGGCGCGGAGGCACGCGCCTGGCTGATCGGCTTCCAGGCTGACGTCGGCGTCCCCGCCCGCAGCGTGGAGCTGGCATGGCCGCTCTGAGCCTGCGCCTGCCGAGATCGCCGACCGAGGATTCGCCGGTCGCCCGCGCCTTCGCCTTCGGCGGCTTCGCCGTCGCGACCCTGGCCATCGCCCTCTACGGCGTCGACCCCGTCGCCCTGGTCGCGCTGCCGCTGGTCGCCTGGGGCCACTGGGTCTCCTACCGCCGGCGGCGGCTGCCGCGCGGCTTTCTGCGCCAGCTCCTGCTCTCGGGGCTGGTCTTCGCCTGCGTCGCCTACTTCCTGCTCGACTCGACCACGGCCGTCTTCGGCGGCCAGCTGCCGCAGGCCCACTTCGCGATCATGCTGCTGGGCGTCACCAGCTTCGACCTCAAGACCCGCCGCAACTGCTACTCGAGCCTCTGGATCAGCCTCGCCATCCTCTACCTGGCGGCCGTCTACGCCTGGGACTACTGGTTCTGGCTCTTCGCCGCCGCCTGGATCCTCTGCCTGGCCGGGATGTGGGCGGCGTCGCACCTGCGCGGCTGGGAGGCCGGTTTCCGCTTCCCGCGGGGGGCGGTGGCCCTGACGCTGGCCGGGTCCCTGGTGGCTGGCTCCGCCTGCTTCGCCCTGCTCCCGGAGCCGGCGGCGCCGCCGGGCGGCCCGCTGGTGATCTCGCTGCCCGGCTCGGCCGCCTTCAAGGGCGAGCTCGAGAACCCCGCCCTGCCGCTGGTCGAGTTCGGCACCGGACCCGCCGGCGCCAACGGGAGCATCGACCTCCGCTACCGCGGCCGGCTGGGGGCCGGCGTGGTCATGTACGTCCGCACCGGCGCTCCCGCCTACTGGAGGGGTCTCGTCTTCGACACCTACCGTGACGGAGCCTGGACCGCGTCCCGCCGCGAGACCCGAAACCTGCCTCCCTACGTGCGCCCTGGCTTCCTGCCGGCGCCGGAGGCTCCCAACCTGGGCACCTTCCTGCAGGTCTTCCGCGTGACGCGCCGGCTGCCCGGGGTGGTGCTCGCGGCCGCTCCCCTGCAGAGCGCGTATGTCCCCGTCAGCGAGCTGCGGCTGGACGAGTACGGCACGCTGCATTCACCCGAACCCTTCCGGCCCGGCCAGACCTACTCCGTCGTCTCCTACCTGCCCGACCTCAGCCCCCGGCGGCTGAGCGAGCCGTCGGCCGAGCCCGACGCCAGGGACCCGCTCGACCTCGACGCCGCCACGCTCTCCGACGCCGCCCGCCGGCTGGCCCGCGAGGCGACCGCGGGCGCGGCCAACCGCTACCAGGCGGTGGCGGCCCTGACCGACTTCCTGCAGTCGCGCTACCGCTACTCGCTGGAGCTGGGCAGGGTGCCGGCCGGACGCGATCCGGTGGACTGGTTCCTGTTCGACGTCCGGATTGGCTACTGCGAGCAGTTCGCGACCGCCGAGACGCTGCTGCTGCGCAGCCTGGGCATCCCGGCCCGGCTGGCCACGGGCTACTCGACCGGAGACTACGACCCCGTCCTCAACCAGGCCGTCGTGCGCGAGCGCGACGCTCACGCCTGGGTCGAGGCTTACTTCCCCGGCCGGGGCTGGGTGCCGGTCGATCCCTCGCCCGGCTTCCCAGCGCTGGCCGCGGCGAGTTTCCCCAACCGCTGGGCCGCGGCAGGGCTGGCGCGCGTCATCCCGCACCTCGAGCTGGCCGCGCCGACCGCGGTCCTGGGCACGCTGGGCTGGCTGGCCTTCGGACCTGGGCTGGTGGCGGCACTGGTGGCGCTCGGGCTGGCTCTGGCCGGGGTCCTGGCGCTCCGCTGGCCGCGTGGCTCGGCGCGGCCGGCGCCCGGGGAGGGGGAGCTGATGGGGCTGTACGACCGCCTGCAGCGCCGGCTGCGCCGCCGGCGGGCGCCGCCGGAGACCCCGCTCGAGTACAGCCTGAGCGTCGACGCCGGAGCCTGGGCGGGCCTGCTGGGCGAGGTGACGGACGCCGTCAACCGCGGGGCCTACGCCGGCCGCTGGCCGGACCCCAAGGAAGTGACTCTCTGGGGGAAGAGACTCCGGTAGCGTCGACGGAGCCGTTACCGGAGCACTCCCCCTGCCGGCGGCTATCCTGAGCACCCTGTGGCCGAGGCCCTGAAAACCACGGGCGCCGAGGAGGTCCGCTGGGACCTGAGCGATCTCTACAGCTCGCCCACCGACCCCGCCATCGAGCAGGCGCTGGCCGAGGCCCTGAAGCGGGCGCAGGCCTTCGCGGAGCGCTACCGGGGCCGGGTCGGCTCCCTGGAGCCGGCCGAGTTCGCGGAGA
>DATGVT010000222.1:0-4557 GCA_035300005.1 Candidatus Acidiferrales bacterium | reverse complement strand
GCGCATCCATGGCCACCGTGAGGCCGGGCGCGATCGCCCCCCCCAGGTAGTCGCCCTCGGCGGAGACCGCGTCATAGGTCAATGCCGTGCCGATGTCGATCACAACCACCGGACCGCCGTAGCGGCGGAAGGCCGCCAGCGAGTTGGCGATCCGGTCAGCGCCCACCTCCTTGGGGTTCTCGATCCGGACCCGAACCCCGGTCTTGATGCCGGGGCCGACCATCAGCGGCTCCTGCTTCAAGTAGGTCTGCGAGGCCTCGATCAGGGCCCGGTTGAAGCTGGGTACGACGCTGGCGATGACCACCCCGTCGACCGCGGCCAGGTCGACCCCGCGCAGCTCGAACAGCTGCCGCAGCAGGGCGCCCAGCTCGTCGGCGGTCTGGTCGGGCCGGGTCGTCAGCCGCCAGTCGGCGACCAGCCGCTCAGCCTCGAAGAGCCCGAGCTTGAACTCGCTGTTGCCGCAGTCGATGGCTAGGAGCATGCGGCGGTGGGGCGCCCAGAGATGCGGGCTGGAGACCGGCGAGGCGAAGGAAGCGACGAGCACGGGAGGGAGCGCATCAGTCGATGCGTGACCGAGCGCGCGCAGGAGCTGACACGGGCATCGCCGAGTATCCGGCACGCAGATCGGGCGATCCTGCCACCGCAGGCTCCTTGCAGCATGGTGCGGGGCGAACTCTAAAGCGGAAGCGGCGGCGGGTGAGAGGCGGCCCAGCGGCCCAGCGCGGCCGCCTCCCGCGCCAGCGCCCGGGCCTGGGCGCGGACCTGCAGGCGGCGCCGTTTCAGGGATTCGCGCGCGTCCCAGGGCGGCGTGTGCTTGCCGGCCCGGACGGCCTCGCCCACCTCGATGTAGGCCTGGCGGAAGGGCAGGCCCTCCGCGACCAGCTTCTCGGCCGAGTCGGTCGCCAGCAGGTCGGGGTCGCTGACGGCGTCCGCGAGGCGCTCGCGGTTGAACCGCAGCCGCTCCACCACAAGCGTCATCGCGTCCAGGCACTCGACCGCGTTGTTCAGGCCGCCGAACAGCGCCGTCTTGTCCTCCTGCAGGTCGCGGTTGTAGGTCAGGGGCAGGCCCTTGAGCACGGTCGCCAGCTGCACGAGCGCGCCCAGGGCGCGGCCGCTGCGGCCGCGCACCAGCTCGGCGATGTCCGGATTCTTCTTCTGGGGCATCAGGCTGGAGCCGGTGGCGATCTCGTCCCGCAGTCTCAGGAAGCCGAACTCAGCGGTCGACCAGAGCACCAGGTCCTCACCCAGCCGGCTCAGGTGCAGCCCGATCGTGAGGCAGGCGTAGAGCAGGTCGAGGATGAAGTCGCGGTCCGAGACCGCGTCCATCGAGTTGCGGGCCAGGCGCGAGAAGCCCAGCTCGCGCGCGACCACCTCCCTCTGCAGCGGCAGCGTGCTCCCGGCCAGGGCTCCGGCACCGAGCGGCATCACGTCGGCCGACTCGTAGGCGTGGAGCACCCGGACCGCGTCCCGAAGCAGGGCCTCCGCATGAGCCAGCAGGTGCAGGCCGAGCGGGACCGGCTGGGCCCGCTGGAGGTGCGTGTAGCCCGGCATCGGCCAGTCGGCGTGCGCGCGGGCCTGGTCCGCCAGGGCGTCGATCAGGCCGAGCAGGCGCCGGATCAGCATGGGCGCCGAGTGCCGGCAGAACAGGCGCAGGTCGAGGGCCACCTGGTCGTTGCGCGAGCGCCCCGTGTGCAGCCGCGCGGCGGCGTCGGGATCGCTCTCGCCCAGCACCCGCTCGACCGCCGAATGGATGTCCTCATCCTCTGACAGAGTGGAGGCGTCGAGGATCTTCGCCGCGTGCCTGAGGCCCCTTTCGAGCTGGGACAGCTGGCCCTGGGTGATCAGACCCGCGGCCCGCAGGCCGCGCACGTGGGCGAGGCTGCCGGCGATGTCGAAGGCGAACAGCTGCTGGTCGGCCTCCAGCGAGCTGGAGAAGCGCAGCAGCTCCCGATGCAGCGGCGAGCGGGAAGGCGTCGACCAGATCGAGCTCACGGCGTCAAGCGCTTCACGTCGCCGCCCAGCAGCCCGCCCAGGTTCAGGGAGTGCAGCTGGCCCTGGACCTCGGCCGCCGTGCGCACGCCCATCCCCCAGAGCTTGATGAAGCCGGCCGCCGCCGACTGGTCGAACTGGTCTCCGCGCCCGTAGGTGGCCAGCTCCAGCCGGTAGAGCTGCTCCGGCGACTTGCGCCCCACCACCTGCGAGGAGCCCTTGTAGAGCTTGAGGCGGACCTGGCCGGAGACGTGGCGCTGGGTGTGGGCGACAAATGCGAAGAGGGCCTCGCGCAGCGGGCTGAACCAGAGCCCGTCGTAGACCATCTGGGCCCACTGTTGGGCGACCGTGTCCTTGAAGCGCGCCACGTCCTTGGTCAGGGTGATGTCCTCCAGCGCCTGGTGCGCCTGCAGCAGGAGCACCGCCGCCGGCGCCTCGTAGACCTCGCGCGACTTGATGCCGATCAGGCGGTTCTCGAGATGGTCGATGCGGCCGACGCCGTGGTCGCCCCCGACCCGGTTGAGGCTGCTCACGATCTCGAGGGCGTCCAGCGGCCGGCCGTCCAGGGAGACGGGCAAGCCTTCCTTGAACCCGACCTCGACGTAGGCCGGCTCGGCGGGAGCCTGCCGCGGGTCGCGGGTCCACTCCCAGACCTCGGCCGGCGGCTCGGCCCAGGGGTCCTCCAGGACACCGGCCTCGATCGAGCGGCCCCAGAGGTTCTCGTCGGTCGAGTAGGGCGACTCCTGGCTGGCGGGGACCTGGATGCCGCGCCGCTTCGCGTACTCGATCTCGTCCTCGCGGTTCATGCCCCACTCGCGCACGGGCGCGATCACCTCCAGGTCCGGGGCCAGCGCGGCCGTGGTGACGTCGAAGCGGACCTGGTCGTTGCCCTTTCCGGTGCAGCCGTGGGCGATCCCCTGGGCGCCCTCGCGGCGGGCGATCTCGACCAGCATGGCCGCGATCAGCGGCCGGCCGAGGGCGGTGGCCAGCGGGTACTCCTTCTCGTAGACCGCGCCCGCCTGCAGGGAGGGCCAGACGAAGTGGCGGAGGAAGGGCGGCTTGCCGTCCACGACGTAGGCGGCCGAGGCGCCGATCCTGAGCGCCCGCTCCTGGATGGCGTCCAGGTCCTTCTTCTCCCCCAGGTCGACCGTGAGGGCGACCACGTCCCAGCCCTGGTCCTTCAGCCAGCGGATGCCGACCGAGGTGTCCAGCCCGCCGGAGTAGGCGAGCACGAGCTTGCCCGACCTACGTCCCCTCCCTACCCTCCCCGGAGGGGAGGGTTTTCTGGGTTCAGGCACCCAGCAGCCTCCGCAGGGGTCCGGCCGCCCGCCGGTCGGAGAGCACCGCCAGGAGGGTATCGTCCCCGGCCACGGTCCCCGCCACGCCGGGCAGCGCCGCCTCGTCGAGCGCCCGCGCCACCAGGTTGGCGGTGCCGGGCGGCGTCTTGATCACGGCCAGGAACCCGATCAGCTGGACCGAGCGGACATGCTGCGCGAAGACCTCCTCGGCGCTGGTGCGGTAGCCGCCGTTGGTGCGCACCAGCCCGAGCTCCCGGATGTCGCGGGAGACGGTGGCCTGGGTCGCGCTCAGGCCGCGCCTGGCCAGGTGGGCGGCGAGCTCGGCCTGCGTGTGGGCGGCGCCCCGGTGCACCAGGTCCAGGATGGCCCGCTGGCGGCGCTCCTTGACAGCTGTCACGCCGGCGTGACCCTCTCGGCTCGGCGGCGAGAGCTGCGGTGCTCAGGCCGGGGAGGCCAAGGCGCGGGTGGCGCCAGGAGGAGCGCATCCGTAGATGCGTGACGACGCGGCGCCGGGCCCCGCAACGCAAGCATCGCCGAGCATGAGCGACGCAGATCCGTCGACGCAGTCGAGAGGGTCATGCTAGGGCCTTCTTCATGGCCTGAGCCGCCCGCTCGATCTCGCCCGGACCCAGGATCAGCGGCGGCACCAGGCGGACCGTGTGCTCGTCGACCGCGTTGACGACCAGGCCCTCCTCCAGGCAGCGCTGCTGGAAGGCCTTGGCCGCGGGCGCCTCGAACTGCACCGCCTGCATGAGGCCCAGCCCCCGCACCTCCTTTTCGCCGAGCGTGCCCAGGACGTCGTGCAGCAGGCCGCCCATCTCGGCGGCGTGCCCGACCAGGCCGTCCCGCTCGATCACCCCCAGCACGGCCAGGGCCGTTGCGCAGGCGAGCGGGTTCCCGCCGAAGGTTGACCCGTGGTCGCCCGGCTCGAAGACGTCCGCTTTGGGGGCCGCCAGCACGGCTCCGATCGGGACCCCGCCACCCAGCCCCTTGGCCAGGGTCATCACGTCGGGCGTTACGCCCGCGTGCTGGTGCGCGAACCAGCGCCCGGTGCGGCCCAGGCCGGTCTGGATCTCGTCCAGGATGAGCAGGATTCCCTGCTCGTCGCACCAGGCGCGCACGCCCTCCAGGTAGCCGGGCTCGGCGGGCACGACGCCGATCTCGCCCAGCACGGGCTCCAGCAGCACCGCGGCCGTCTTCTTGGAGGTGGCGGACCTGAGGGCTTCCAGGTCGTTGTAGGGCACGTGCACGAAACCCGGCGGCAGCGGAG